>JANPGH010000034.1:0-2927 GCA_031423795.1 Elusimicrobiota bacterium
AACAACAAGATCCGCGTCTTCCAGAGACGCAGTTATGGGCTACGCAACGAAGAGCATCTGCGCCTCAAAGTTCTCACCTGCATGCTTGATCCGATCTAAAATCCATTGAAAATCACCCACTCGCCGGGATGAAGACCCTTAAAAATATTGAGGAACATCGTCCCCGTCGGCCCACTGAGAAACGCGGTTTGGTTGAAACGCCGGGGCGGATGATCGATTTCCCCCCCCCGCATGATCGATCGCCGTTCCTAAATACGCGGTGAATCCGGGAAGCAATGACGGTTCGATGCGACGGACCGTATAAACAGTCGTTTTTTTACGCTCCGCAAATTCCTTCCCCCATATATCCGAATTTTCCACGCGCTCGCGCACGTAATCCCGGTAGACGGCGAACACGCGCTCGGCGTCTTTGCCCAAAGCGGCGGGTTTCCTTTGGCTCGTTTCGAGAACCGGAACCGATTTCACGGCGGAAACGTCGTCGGCCATGGCGCTCACCTCGATTGACAACAAGGATACTCCAAACAGCGCGCAGAAAAAGAGCTTGCGTCGTCGCATTAGGTTTTATCGCCGTTTAACGATGCGCCCGCCCCGATTGAGCGCGGCGGGGTACTTGAGCTCGTTTTTCCTCATTTTCGAAAGTGCGGCTGCGTCTAAATCGATGCCGAAAGTTCGCGCGATTTTCAGCAGGTAAACGTAGGTATCGGCCAACTCATCGGCCAGATGCGCGCGCTGCGCCGGGGCCAGGCGCCGAGCTTGCGCGGGAGTCAGCCATTGGAATATTTCCACAACCTCGGCGGCCTCTTTGACCATCGCCATCGCGAGATTTTTGGGAGTGTGATATTTCCCCCACCGCCTGACGCGGGCAAAATATTCGATGCGTTCGATCAGTTTTTCTTGATTATTCACGGATTAATTATCGCACATGCGCCGCAAAAGAGCGGGGCCGCCCCCTCAGCGGCGGGGCGGCCCCAACGAAGTCGTTTAAGCGGACGGACCATCCATCTTACGGCTCACTTCAGCCATCACATCCCGTGCATTGTTCGGCGCCACGTTACCCATAGTGCGAGCCCAAAGTTCTTCCATTTCACGGCTTTTCGATCCTTCCGAAGGCCACCACGCCATTGCGACTAGACGCTCCAACGCCGGCTTCTGCCACGGAGCGTCTAAGGGAACGGACTGCAGCATCGCGCGAGCCTCGTCCTTGCGACCGACGTCGCACAGCACGCAGCCAAGGAACTGCCGCGCCTGCCAATCAGCGGGATCGAGCTCGACCGCCCGGCGCAGCGCCGCCTCGGCGCTGGCCGCCTGACGTAATGCCCACTGGCATGCACCCAGACCGAACCACGTTTCGCTCCACTCCGGAGACGCCTCGGCTGCCAGTTCGTAGAACGGAAGGGCCTCGCGATATAACCGTCGCGAATAAAATTCGCGACCCAACCGGCTCAGCTGCTTTGCGTCTTGACGCGCGATTTCGGCGGCTTCGTGAGCAACCTTGACGGCATCAGGCAGAAGCCCGCGCTCTAGGTACGACTGCGCTAAGGCCTGCAGCACCTCCGGATCGCGGGAGCGCGTCCGGCGCAAGTCTTCCAGGATCTCGCTCGCGTTGGCGAAATCGCCCAAGCGCAACCGCGCCATCGCCGTTCCCATCGTCAAGTCCGCATCACCGGGGAACCGGCGCACGCCTTCCTCGAACACCAACAGTGCGTCCGCGGGCTGCTCGCTCTGCAGCAGCCGGAGACCCTGATTCTCGTAATCCTCACTCGATTGTATGGACATGTCCCCTCCATGCGTCCTCATGCGCCTTTGGAGACGACCGGGTTCACCCCTTAAAAGAAGCGACCCCGGCCCGAGTAGGACCAAGGTCAACTGCGAAACATCCGCTTTAGGTCCCGTTGAGGCCGGGGCCAAGTTGAGCTAAAGTCCCACCGCCGAACTTACGTCCGACATTCCCAGTGTAACAGCCTCTCACCAAACCGTCAAGGGCAGGAAAATCAACGGAGAGGGTGGGATTCGAACCCACGAGGGCTATTAACCCTGACGGTTTTCAAGACCGCTGCCTTAAACCGCTCGGCCACCTCTCCAGAAATGGATTATGGCTTTCTATTGTTGCAGATTTCAGGGCTGCACATAATGGTCCTTAATTCCCAAGTTCGTAGGCCATTTGTCGGAAATTAAAGCCTCAAAAGGCCCATGACGAATTGAGGCCTTACTTGTAACGTATTTGCGGTATGTCGGCTGTATTCTATTTGCTTGCGCTTATATCGTTCTCGGCACGTATATCTTGCGCTGCAATAAATCCGCACGGGCCCGGCCGTACGTTTACAGCTCTTGAGTACAACGGCAAGCCTCTTGTCCACCTGGGACCGCGAGCGGATTATAATGCGCTCCTCTATCGAGCCTCGGGGATCGGACTGAATCTTCAACTCGTCGCTCATGAAACAACCAACGGCGGTCCGGGACTTGCCGCGTTCCAGCTCGAGCACGTCGACCCGGCGGGCGCAACCACCGTTATCCGTTTGCCGGATGTGCATTGGGATCAACGTAAGTATTCCTTAGTTGTTGAAGCGCCTGGCTCTCCCGTTTCGAAGATTCAAATCGAATATCCGACGGGCCGAATGATCTTCCCATTTAATGACTTTGATTCTGCCCGAATATCACGATCGCCGGTCGCGCTGGACCCCTCCCCGTCCGACATTCGGCCGCTGATGCGCAATTTCTTGCCGCCGCTTTTTTCCGAAATCAAAGATGTCTCCGAGACCATCCGCGCGTTTCGCGACGGCAAAAATAATTTTGGGTCTTCATCCCGGCGAGTGGGTGATTTTCAATGGATTTTAGATCGGATCAAGCATGCAGGTGAGAACTTTGAGGCGCAGATGCTCTTCGTTGCGTAGCCCATAACTGCGTCTCTGGAAGACGCGGATCTTGTT
>JANPGH010000035.1:0-3970 GCA_031423795.1 Elusimicrobiota bacterium
CGTCAGTCCCGTCCACGCGTACGTGCTGTTGATGCTCACCGTCGACGCCAGCGCCGTGTACGTGCTCGTGTTCAGCGGCACCGCGCCTAAGTCCGCGCCGCTCGGTGCTGTCGTGATCATGATGCTGTACGACGCCGACGGCGTGATCGTGATCGTGATCGAATCGCTCACTCCCGCCGCCGAAACGACACTCGTCAGGAGCCCCAATGCTCCTAGCGCGCTAATCGCCTTCGCCTTCCAACATCTCATCTTCGTTTTCATTTTTTCTCCACGTTTCATTTACGGTTCTTTCACCGCTTGCGCGGTGATCGTTATCGATTCCGGCGACACGTTCGTCGTCGCCAACGGCAACGCCACCTGCACCCAAATAATTCGCGTCGCACCGACCGGCACCTGCACACACGTCTGATTGCCCATCGTGTAATTGGTGTTTGTGCACGCCGACCAATCGTCAGCCAACAGATCGTCCGCCATGAAATCAACGGCAGACGCCTGCGTGCTATTGACGACAGTCCACGCCGAGTAGCGGTCTACTCCCGGTGTCGGTCCAACCGACCACAGGCTTCCCACACTGGTCGTGGTGACGCGCAGCTGATAGGTTTCGCTGACGTTGCCGATGTTGGTGACAATGATGCTGGTGCTGATTTGTATCGGCGCTCCGCCAAGCGCGACCGAGCCCAGGGCCAACGTATGCGTGGTCATGGCTACGCCCAGCTGGATGGGCATCAACGTCGAGACCGACGCTGCGAAATTAGGAACGCTGTTCCAATTCAACGTACCGACGCGGAAGTAGTAGGTGTTACCGCCGGTGAGGCCAGAAATGGTGAGCGTGCTGAGGGTGGGTCCTGCCGTTTGCGAGGAGAGTATCGTGCCGGAGAAATCGGCGGCGGTCGAGGCTTGCAGGAGGTAGCCTTCCGCCGTATCGGAAGAAGCGCCAGGCGGCGACGTCGTCAGCGGTATCCAATTGACGAGCATGCTGGTGACGAACACGGAATAAACCGTCGTGCCCGAGACCAATTGTGACAACGTCGACGTCGAAATCAGCGTGTTGGCGTAAACGGTCGTCGTGCCCAACAGCGCGCCGGCGCGCAGGTAATAAGTAGTGTTCGGGTACAGGCCTTGAGGCGCCAACGTCGTCGCCGACGGCGAGCTTGACGACGTTACAACGCCGCTAAAGTTAGCTGCGGTCGACGCATCGACGACATAGCCGACCGCGCTGCCGACCGGGTTGAACTGCAGCGCCGCACTCGACAGCCATACCCCAACGAGGGTGACTCCCGTCGGCGCGCCCGCCGAAAGCGACGCTTCGAACGTGTTGCCGTAGCTGCCCTGGTTGACCCGGCCACCATTCGGATTTTGCTCGAGCGCGAAGGATTCCGCGGGATCGCCCGCATCTATCGTCGGGGACTGCACGTTATCGAAAGCAAACGTCGTCGTGACGGGGTTATAGCGTCCCGTGAGCGACTTCGGATGGAAGTCCTCACCCTCGGGCCTAGCCCACAACGGATTGGATGTGATCGAATTTGCATCCTGGCCAGATGCCACGCTCCACGCCGCCAGGCCTTGGGCACCAGTGGCACCCCAGACAAAGCCCAACGCTGCATTCGAGCTGAAGTAATCATTGTAATCCGATACCAAACCAGTTTGGCTGGTCGCGTCGATTAATACACTTCCCGAAGAGCCGCTGACACTCCAGGAGCTCGAGAAGATGTTATTTATGATGGCCAGGTTCGAAGCGTTATTGGTCGCCTCGAACATATACGCGTTGGTCAGGCCCGTGCCGGTCGAATAGAGGTCATTGAACTTGAACGATGACTGGGTCGTGCCGTAGAACTGCGTACCCACGAATGAACCTGCCGTCAACATTCCCGGCTGGCTAATTCGGTTATGGTCGATGTTCAGTCCCGACGCCGACTGCGCGTACACGCCGTAAGCCGTGAACCCGACCTGGGTGCCTGGCGTTCGCCACACGATGGCATTGTTCTGGATCGTGGCACCCGACGTCAGCCCGTTAAAATTGAGACCGTAGCTGTTATTGGCGCTTGTCACCGCGGGAATGATTGTGTTCGAGGTGATGTAGAGTTGCGCGCGCGTCGTTTGCGTCGCGGCAAATACGCCGAATTTCGCGCCGCTGAGTATATTCGTGGATAAGATAATCAGTCCGGAATTTCCCGCGTCCAGGTAAATAGCGGCCCCTGATGCCGGGGCGGAAAGGGTGGAGCTTGACACAATAAGGTTGACCGAGCCACCATTCAATCGCAAGCCATAGCCTGTCGTGTTGGTGGCGATCAACACGCTGCCGCCGAAGACCGTGCCCGTCGACCTTTCGATATAGGCCGCAGTCGAGCCTTGGATATAGTCTGTGGTGAAAGTATTGGATGAGGCGAGGCTGATAAAAAGCGCCGGGTTTGACGAACTGTTGGAAGCGATAGTGCTGAGGCTTATCGTATTATTCGCGGCATTCGATTCTATAGTGACGCCACGTGCGCCAGGTGCAGTTATGTAGCTCTGCGTGATGTTGTTGAACGCGGCACCGTTGTCCATATAGAGCGCCGATATGTTGCCCGCCGAGGAAAGACCGCTAGTCATCGTACTGCGGCTGATCGTGTTGTAATACGAACTGTTGCCTAAGTAAGCACCATGACCGGCTGGGTTGTTCACATAGGTTTGTGTGACAACGTTAGACGAACAGAAAGCCGTTAACAACGCCGGATATGAGGAGGAATTGGAGGTGATCGTGCTCAGGCTGATGGTGTTATAGTTCGCAGAAAAAGTGATATTCGCGCCATAATAGTTCGGATTGTTGATATAGGTTTGCGTGACCGTATTGTATATGCCAGATAGGATGTACAGCGCCGCATCGGATGCAGATTTGGAGCTCATCGTGCTCAGACTGATCGTATTGTATTGGCCCGTAATGAAAGCGCCCCCTCCGGACGGGTTGAATATGTAGCCTTGCACGACGCTGTTAGACGAGCCCCCGATAAAAAGTGAATAGTTGGTGTTGAAGGAATTCATGGTGCTTAATTGGATCGTGTTCCCATTTGATGTCGAATCAAAATTGACGCCTCCAGGGCTGCTGGCAAAAAACACCGTAAACGTGTTCGCAGAAGCCCCGTTTAATACTAGGGCGCTCCCATTCGCGGCTGCTGAACTGTAGGACACGCTTGTCATCGTGCTGTCCGGCAAATAGAAACCGTTCGTGTTTGCTCGCGCGACCGTCACGCTCGTATATGTGACGGTCGTCCAGCTGGACGTTCGCACGCCCGCGGCAGTGATCTTGTTCGTGTCTTGGACATTGATGCTGCTGATCTGGACATAAGTCGACGAGATGAAGACACCATAAGTCATCGCGTTCGTCGGCACGATGTTGATGCCGAACACGTTGATGCTACTGTTGGTGACGTAGAACGCCGCCGTAGATGCCGCGGGCGGGGACACCACCGGTGTGAACCCCATGTCCGGCTTAATCGTGATTGAAGACCCGTTCATCGTGAAGTTCGCTAGCGTCACTTGCTCCGGGTATGTCGCCGAATCCTCGACGATTACGCACGTATGTCCGGTCAGCGAGGTCGGGAGCATATTCACGGCGCCCTGAATGGTCGTCGAATCGTAACCGCCGGTTGAACGCACATACTTGGTCACCACGCAGCCCGCATACGTCGGATAAGACTCCGACGCCTCGGTCGTATTGCCGTAGCTGCCTTGGTTAGCCCGGCTTCCGTTGGGCGACGGCTCGAGTGTGTATGACTCAGCCGGGTCGCCGGCGTCTATAGAGGGGGAACTTACCGCATCCATCACCGGCCCGCCTCCACCCAGAAGGAACCGTCCCACGGTCGACTTCGGGTGGAGATCCTCTGACCCGGCGCGTGGATCCGCCCACAACGGATTAGACGCAATTGAATTGGCGTCACTAACGACCGATCCGCTCCACGGGAACGCAAATGAATTGCCCCAGATCAGCGTGTTC
>JANPGH010000036.1:0-1615 GCA_031423795.1 Elusimicrobiota bacterium
GACGAGGCACCAGGTCAGCAGATGCGCGACATCATCAGGCATGTCGGCGCGGACCAGGATCACGAAGTCGGAGAAGTCGAGCGTCGGCAGCGGCTTATCAATGCCCTTCCAGAAGCCTGCTGGCAGTTCATTGCGGCCAAAGCCGAATTCGGCCTGCAGGCTTGCCAGCGCCGTGTCTTCCGCAGCCAGGGGAACGGCCTTGCCGGTCTCGATCACGTCGGCCCACCAGGGGGTCATGATCGCTTCCTGCAAGACCGCGTCCGCGCCGCCGCCCTGCATGAGATACAGCGATTGCTCGGGGCGCTGCCCGGTCACGTACTTACCGCCCCACGATTCAAGGGTCGCCTCGTCAATCCCGTGCGCCTCCATGAAGCGGCGGGCCACGAAACCGATGAAGTTTGTCCCATCGTCGACGGACGTTGCGATCGTGATCGGCGGCTTCGACCGGCGCAACTCGGCGAAACTGGCAATGCCCAACTTCGGGTCGATGGCCAGCACCATCCGGTCATTCTGCGGCAGGACGGCAAGCGCGCGCAGATCGGGCATGGGATGCCCGGCAAACAGGCTCTTGCCACCGGGCGCATGCGCAACCAGCATGGCCGGCGTCGCGATCGACAAGTCCACTTCACCGTCATGCACGAGGGGCAGGGCTTCGAACCCGCCCTGCCGGATCGTCCAGATCGCGACACGGCTGCGGTCCCCGGCGCGATCGCAGAATTCCTGCGCCAGCCAGGAACAGATGCGGTGGAAATTGGCCTGCCCCCAATCGCCGACAAAGTTGAGCGTCAGGGACCGCTCGATGGCGGGGCTTGTCAGCGGCATTGCGGTTCTCTCAGAAGAAGGGGGCAGGAGGACGGCTCAATCGGGCAGGCTGATCGCATCTACCACGGCCGCCCAGCGGAATGCGGTCAGATCCACCGGGGGGTTGTCGGTCCCGCATGCCGTGCAGTGCCGGCGCTGCGGCTCGGCATTGTGGCGTTCGCTGGCGAGCTGCCACTGGCCCTGACAGGGGACCGGGCTGCCCGCCGCATTGGCCTGCCAGCTGTGCCGGTCGATCTCGTTGCCGCAGCTCTCGCAGGTCCAGACAATGCCCTCGACACCCGGTTCGCGCGGCTTGTAGCGGACTTGTTCGCCGGGTTCCTTCGTCAGAACGCGGTGCAGGTGGCCTGCGGGCACATAGACATAATCACCGGGGCCAAGATCGAAATAGCGCACCGCGCCGCTTGCAAAGACCACGCGCGCGGCGCCGTTGATCTGGGCGATCACCATGTCCTTCTCGCACACGACATGGAATGGCTGATCGACGCTGTTGCGGCTGAGGTGAAGCTGCGGATCGACTTCCGGGCGCAGCAGGGGGAACTCGTCGAACGAGCCGAGCGCCTTGGCTTCCCGAAAGATGTTGAAGGCGTTCTTGCGGCGGGTCTTGATGGGCTGCGTCATGGTCAGATCACCTCGCTCAGGGCCTGGCGCGCCTTTTCGGCGATGGACGTGTTGCGCATGTAGGCGCCCCAGCCCCACATCTGCAGCGGGAACGGCGCGTTGACATGGCCGCACCCCTTGCAGGTGCGCGAAGCCTCTGAGGCGTTGAAGCCGACCGCCGATGCCAGCGACCCAG
>JANPGH010000037.1:0-47238 GCA_031423795.1 Elusimicrobiota bacterium
TGGCGTAAGATCAAGGGCCATACGCTGATGTCACGGCTCACGGAAACGCTATCTCGACGAGAAATTGGACAGCAAACGAACGCTTGAGTAGAATGAAGACTTCGCCTCAACAGCTTTCAACTACGACCGGGACAACCTCGAAATTCATATTCGAGTTTGTCGGTTGTATCGATCCCTCCGAGCCCGGCACCATCGGGATAAAACTCAAAAAAAGGTTAGATTCCTGACGATACTTATTGCCTTTGGGCGCCGTATACCATTTCCCGACGAAGCGCTTCTGGTCCGATGGTTTAAGTTCATCAAAATTATTCTTCAGCATCCTTTTAGCAAGGGCATTTAACATGTTAACCATTTGTTCAGGAGTTTTACTGGAATAGTCTTTGCACTTAACCTTCGCAAAGCTATCGACGCCTATTAAAAAGATGAAGAGGAATAATATTGTTCTCATAAGTAAACCTCCGTTCCTACCAGTGGAACAGGAAAACTCTTTTTTATCAGCCCATGCCAAGATAGGCTTTTTGCACCGCGGGGTCGGTAAGCAGGACCGCGCTCTCTTGCGCGGATACGACCGAGCCGGTCTCCAGGACATAGGCTCGCGATGAGGCACGCAACGCACGCTTAGCGTTTTGTTCGACGAGCAAAATGGTCACGCCTTCCGAATTGATCCGGGCGATAATTTCGAATATACGATCGACTATAACCGGGGCCAGTCCCATCGAGGGCTCGTCGAGCATCAGCATTTTCGGGGCCGTCATCAGGGCACGGGCGATCGCGAGCATCTGTTGCTCACCTCCGGACAATGTGCCGCCCAACTGGGCGCGGCGTTTGCCCAGCACGGGGAATAAATTGAAGACATGGTCGTATTCGGGGTCTAAGTTCACGCCCGCAGGGCGCGAATAGGCGCCCATCTCCAAGTTTTCCATCACAGTTAGGCGCGGAAAGATGTGCCGGCCTTCCGGAACTAATGAGATACCGCGACGCATGATCTGATCGGCCGGCTGTCCCGCCAAATCCTGACCTTCGAAAATAACTTTCCCGCTTTCGGGTTTGAGCAGCCCAGTGACCGATTTCATGATCGTGGTCTTTCCCGCCCCGTTGTTGCCGATCAAGGCGACGATCTCCCCGGTGCGAACCTCGAGGCTTACCCCTTTCAGCGCGTGGATTTTTCGCGCATACCGGAAATGGAGGTTTTCCACTTTGAGCATCGTCGCCGGGGTCGCCTCCCGCGTCACGCCGCCTCCTTGCCGAGGTAGGCTTCAATCACGCGCGGATTGGCGACGACCTCGGTCGAAGTTCCTTCGGCGATTTTTACGCCGTAGTCGAAGACGATCACGCGGTCGGAAACGTCCATTACGACACGCATCTGGTGTTCGATGAGCAACACCGTCACTCCGCTCTCGCGGATCCGACGCACCAACGCCACCAAGTCCGTGGATTCGCTGGCATTCATGCCGGCCGTGGGCTCGTCCAAAATCAGCAACTTTGGTTCGGTCGCCAATGCCCGCGCGATTTCGAGCTTTCGCTGAACGCCGTACGGCAAATTCTTCGCCGGCTCGTCAGCCATTGCGCGCAGGCCCACCAAATCGAGGAGTTCGGCTGCACGAGCCTCGATGGCATCCTCCTCATCGGTAAAAGCGCGAGTTCGGAACAGCGGCCCGAACAACATTTGATTCGTGCGTGCATGGCGTCCCACCATAACGTTTTCCAGGGCCGTCATGTTGGGAAAAAGGCGGATGTTCTGGAAGGTTCGGGCAATTCCGCGCGCGACGATGTTATGTGGGCGGCAACCGCAGATCGATTGGCCGTTAAAAAGGATGTCGCCGTGAGTGCCGGGATAAACGCCGGTAAGAACGTTGAAGAACGTGGTTTTTCCGGCGCCGTTGGGGCCGATCACGCTGACGATCTCGCCTTCGGCGACCGAGAAACTGACTTGGTCGACGGCTTTTACGCCTCCGAAGTGTTGCGAAAGATTGCGAATTTCCAGCAAGATTCTGTTCGGTGTCATGGTCCCAGGCGCGTTTTCCGGCGGGAGGCTGGAATCAACCCCTGCGGGCGAAAGAGCGTGACCAAAACCAGCGTCAAACCGAAAAAGAGATAGCGATAATCAATCCATTGCGCCGAAAGTTTAGCCTGCAACAGCAGCGGGAGACCCGCCAACACGGCCGCGGCCAACAGCGCGCCTAATACCGACCCCAATCCGCCCAAAACTACTATCGACACGATGAGAATAGATTCCCAAAACACGAATGATTCCGGGGTGACGAATTGCTCCCACAAGGCGAACAAGGCTCCGCCCAGGCCCGCGAAGACGCCAGACAGTGTGAAGGCAAGAAGCTTAAAGCGATTCACCGGAATTCCTGAAAGGCGCGCGGCCAACTCGTCTTCGCGGATCGCGACCCACGCGCGCCCGACCCGCGAATGCTCCAGACGTCGTGCCGAGACCACCGAGAGCGCGACGGCCCCCATAATCAACAGATAAAATTGCACGTTGGGATCGGATGAAAGGAAGCCTAAAGGGCGCCAGGGGCTCACTTGAAGCCCTTTAGGTCCGTTGGTGAGTCCGTCGAGATTGTTGATGGTCAGGCGCGTCATCTCGGCAAATCCCATCGTCACGACGGCCAAGTAATCCCCGCGCAATCGCAGTATGCTCACGCCCACGAACGCGCGCATCGCGGTCGCGACCAACACGGCCAGGGCAATCGACGTGGGTGCCGAACAATGCGCCCTCATCGCGATAGCGGTGGTATAGGCTCCGATCGCGTAAAACGCGATATATCCGAGATCGAAGAGGCCGACATATCCCAGAGTGAAATTCAGTCCCACCCCTAACAACATGAACAATCCGACGACGCCGCCGACGCGGACCAAATAAGGGAAGTGGGCTATGTGCGCAATAAAGGGAAGGAGGCAAACTGCGGCCAAGGCGAGAACCGGCATCCACGGCAATTTGCGAACAAGGCTCATACTTTTTCGCCCGTACTCGCGCCTAACAGTCCCGCGGGCCGGATGAGAAGCACGGCGATCAAGACCCCGAAAGAAACGACGTCGCGCCACTGCGCGCCGGTTGGTATATACCCCGCGGAAAAGACCTCCAGCAGTCCCAGGAGAAATCCCCCCAGCAACGCTCCGCGGGTGTTACCGATGCCGCCGAGGACGGCGGCAGTAAACGCCTTCATTCCGGGAAGAAAGCCCATGTTGTACTTGATCGAACCGTAGTTGGCGCCGTACAACACCCCCGCCGCCCCGCCGAGCGCCCCGCCGATAAAAAACGTCAACGCGATCACTGAATTTGAATTGATACCCATGAGGCCTGCCGTGGCCACGTCATCGGCGCACGCGCGCATCGCTTTTCCAACCTTCGTATATTGGATGATGTAGTGAAGCAATCCCATCAGCGCCAGCGCGGCGGTTAAAATCAAGATCTGTAGGGAGCTTACCGCCGCACCTCCCGGCAACAAGAACGAGCGAATACCCGAAGGTTGTGGAAAAGGCAAGGACTGGGTGTTGACTCCAAGAAAAACGCCATTTTGCAAGACGATCGAGACTCCGATAGCCGAGATCAATGGCGCCAATCGTGATGCGCCGCGCAACGGTCGGTAGGCGAAGCGTTCAATGGCGACGTTGACTAGCCCAGCTAAGAACATGCTGGCTGCGAAGATGAGCGCAAATCCCCATAGCCCGGCGCCGAATGCGCCGGGAAAAAATCGAAACAGGCCGAGGGCGACAAAGGCTCCCAACATAAGCACTTCGGAATGGGCGAAATTAATCAATTCCAAAATGCCGTACACCATCGTGTATCCCAGCGCGATCAGGGCGTAAATCGCCCCGAGCGTCAGGGCGTTGACGATCTGCTGGGCGAGCATGTCAACGAATCGATTCGAAGGATCGATCCCGCGAGTGGGCGACGGTCATCGTCACGATCTTGTTGCCTGTATCGCCTTTCGCGTCGAAGGTCGTGCGCCCCAACATTCCCATGTAATCGGTCTTGCGCAACTGCGCGATCATCGCGGCCCGATCCAGCGGCAGTTGCGCCGGCGTCGGCGCCATGCGCGCCAGCGCTTCGGAGACTATCATGGTCGCTTCATACCCAAAGTGATCGAACGGGCGGAGTTCCTCGCCCGCTGCCGTCCAGCGCTTTTTATAGCGGACGATGAATTCGCGTGCGCTCGGCAAATCCTCCACCGGAATACCCACTATGGACAAATAAGCGCCATCTGCCGCGTCGCCTGCGACGTCGAAAATCCCCGGCGTTTTGGAACCGTCTCCAGAAATGAAGATTAGCCGAGGCGTCATGGCGAGCTCTTTCATTTGCTTTAGAATAAGCCCCGCTTCAGTGTAAAGCCCTCCGAAATAGACTCCTTCCGCGGAGGCGGCATCGGACTTAATCTTCGTCAACAGCGCCTTAAAATCCTTGTCTCCCACGGAAATTCCATCGACGGTGACCACCCGGCCTCCGAGCGCGGTGAAAGTCTTCTGGAACTGCTCCGCGATACCTTGCCCATAAGGCGTCTTATCGTGCACCAGCGCCATGCGACGCTTGCCCAAGCGGCGATACGCAAACCGCGCCGCCGCCTCTCCTTGGACGTCATCGGTGGGAACCACGCGAAACACGTTCTTGGGACCAGTCCATTCGGGCGACAACTGTTGGGCCGTGACCTCCGGATTGGTCGCCGCCGGCGACACCATCGCGACCGAGGAACGCGCATATACTTTAGCCGCCGGAATCCCGCAGCCGGAATTATAAGGACCGACAACAGCCAGTATCTCAGGGTCGGACACGATCAGATTCGCGACGTTAACGGCCTCCTTGGGGTCGGCCCGGTCGTCGAACGGGGCCGCTTCAAGACGAAAGGGATAGCGATGGGAGGCGTTGATTTCCTCCAACGCCATGGTGACTCCGCGACGCAATCCTTGTCCTTCAGTGCCCATATCGCCAGTTAATGGTACAGCAACGGCGATCTTGACGACTTTTTCGGAGGGGCGACAGGCGGCCCCGAGAACGGCGGCGAAAACCAAGGCGACCGGTCGGTGGGAGATTCTCATGGGTGACAATTTCTCCTATATTTTCCAACGGGTGCGCGATTATGCCTCATCCCCGGCCGTTCTGTCCAATGTGAGCACGCGCGCATTGATCTGTATAGCTCCAGGCATGGTATAATCCCCAGGATGATAAACAATTTAGTCTCAGGGTGGCTCACCGTAGGCCGCCGCCACCGAAAACCCCAGGCTTGGGCCGAAAATGCCCGCCCCGGCCTCTCCACCGCGGTAATCAACGATGAAAAGGCCCTCCCTGAGGACCTGCGCCTCACGATCGCGCGCTCCCAAGACGCCCTTCTCGCCCAACAGAACAGCGAGGAAGGCTATTGGTGCGGCCCGATCTTCGGCGATACCACGATCGATTCGGATACGATCATGCTCCTTAATTTTTTGGGGCGCGGGAACTCGATTAAAATCCGCCGCATCGCCAACCATATACTTAATAAGCAGAACCCAGATGGCGGTTGGCCTATCTTCGACAACGGCCCGTCCGAAATCTCGGCCACGATCAAGGCCTATTGGGCCTTAAAGTTCGCCGGCCACACCCCCCAGGAGCCCTGCCTAGAATCAGCGCGGAAGTGCATCAAGCGCATGGGCGGGATCCATAGGGCCAACACCTACACGAAATTCTACCTCGCTCTTTTCGGCCAATATGATTGGCGCGGAGTGCCCTCGATCCCTCCCGAGATCATGCTCTTCCCAAATTGGTTCTATTTTAACCTCTACGAGATGTCGGCTTGGACGCGGCCCATCGTCGTTCCGCTCGCGATCATCTGGGCCTGCCAGCCGGCAATTCCCTGTCCCGCGCACGCGACCATCGAAGAGCTGTTTCTTGACAGCCGCCGCCACGTGCCCCTCTCTGACGCCGTGGGACCTCACCAATTACTCTCATGGACAACCTTTTTCCTGATGTGGGATACTTTCCTGAAGGGCATGGAAGGACGTGGCGCGCATTGGCTGCGGATCTGGTCCTTGCGCCTGGCCGAAGATTGGATTCTCGAGCGTATGCAGGATTCCGACGGTCCCGGCGCTATATTCCCCCCGATCGTGAACACGATCATGGCGATGAAATGTTTGGGTTATCCGGACACCGATCCGAGGCTCGTCTCCCTTCTCCAGGAGCTAGACCGCCTGGAATACACCAGCGAGGGCACGACTCGCTATCAGCCCTCGCGTTCGCCGGTCTGGGACACGGCGATCACGATGATTTCCCTGGCCGAATCGGGTCTAGACCGCTCACATCCTGCACTCCATCAAGCCTGCCAATGGATGATCTCAAAGGAAATCAAGCTCCGGGGCGATTGGGCGCAGACCAATCCCGACGGCCCCACCGGCGGCTGGCATTTTCAATTCAACAACGTCTATTATCCCGACGTGGACGACACCGCAATGGTTCTTCTGGCGCTACGGCATGTGCACCTTGAAGAGCCCAACGCCCAGATTCGGGAAAAGGCCTTCCTGCGCGGACTCAATTGGATCCTTTCAATGCAATCCTCGACCGGAGGATGGGCCGCTTTTGACAAGGAGAACACCAAGGTCGTTTTAACGAAGATTCCCTTTGCCGACCACAATGCGATGATCGACCCACCCACGGCCGACATCACGGCCCGCGTTCTTGAATTGCTCGGCTATATCGGTTATGACGCGACCTATGCACCCGTCTCCAAAGCGATACGCTTCATCAAGCTAGAACAGGAGACTGACGGGTCCTGGTATGGCCGCTGGGGCGTCAACTACATTTACGGCACCTGGCAGGCGCTGCGCGGTCTGGCGGCAATCGGCGAGAACATGAACCAGCCCTACACGCAGCGTGCGGCAACCTGGCTTAAGTCCGTGCAGCATGCAGATGGCGGCTGGGGCGAAACCTGTCAAACCTATCATGATGCCTCTCTGAAGGGGCGCGGACCCTCGACGCCCGCACAGACGGCCTGGGCCTTGATGGGCCTGATGGCAGCCGGCATCAACGACGAATCCGTATCGCGCGGAATCGACTACCTGACTTCGACGCAACGCTCCGACGGGACCTGGGACGAGACCGAATTTACCGGCACTGGATTTCCCAAGGTCTATTATCTCGAATACACGATGTACCGGAACTACTTCCCGCTTCAGGCGCTGGGAATTTGGCGCAAAACCCTTCTCGAGGATCGCGCTTCCGCGTAAGCCGCAAGGAGAATCCCACATGGCGATGTCGATGCAGGCGCAACTGTCGGTTTTTAAGTATCTGGTCACTCAGAAGATGAAGGGCGTCGACAAATACCCCCTCGTCATGATGCTGGAGCCACTCTTCGCCTGCAATCTCGAATGTGCCGGTTGCGGAAAAATCCAGTATCCGACGGACATCCTGCGCAAGCGTATGACGCCGCAGGAAGTGTTCGATGCGGTCGAGGAATGTGGCGCACCGGTCGTCTCTATCGCGGGCGGCGAGCCTTTGATCCACCCCGACATCGATAAGATCGTCGCGGGGCTCATCGACCGCAAAAAAGTCGTTTACCTGTGCACAAACGCGATCCTGCTGGAGAAGAACCTGCACCGCTTCAAGCCCTCGCCTTACCTGATTTTCTCGATCCATCTGGACGGCGTCGAGAAAACCCACGATCGCATGGTCTGCCAGCAGGGCGTGTACAAAGCGGCGATCTCGGCGATTAAGCTTGCCAAAGCGCGGGGATTCTGCGTGATGACGAATTCCACGATCTTCCAAGGCGAGGACGCCCAGGAATTCCGCCGCTTTTTCGATGAGAACATGGCGATGGGGCTCGATGGCATGATGATCTCTCCCGGATACGCATACGAAAAGGCGCCCGAACAGCAACTCTTCCTCAAGCACGAGCAGACGAAAGCGTGGTTCGCCGAGGCCCTCAAGGATTGGCGCCAAAAGGGATGGGCGTTCAATCATTCGCCCTTTTACATGGATTTCCTCGAGGGCAAGCGCGCGTACGACTGCACCCCCTGGGGCAACCCTCTGCGCAACGTCTTCGGCTGGCAGCGTCCCTGCTACTTGATGAATGAGGGCGGCTACGCGAAGAGTTACAAGGAGCTTCTCGAGACCACCGATTGGTCGAAATATGGCCACGCCTCGGGAAATCCGAAATGCCTGAATTGCATGACCCATTGCGGGTTCGAGCCAACCGCGGTCTCGGAAGCCTTCTCCAGTCTTTCGAAGTTCTTCGAGTTGGTCGCAGACTTCGCCTCGATCAAAGCCCCGAAAAAAGTGGCCGCTTCCTATCAACGGACCGGCAGCTACGAAGACCAGGTGGCGCGCGAGGAGAAAAAATCCCTCGCCGGGACTAAACCCTAGGTGGATTTCGCGTTTCTGACCGGCGGAACGGGCTTCGTCGGCGCAAGCCTCGCGCGACTTCTGGTCGCCAAAGGCCTGCGCGTCAAAGCCCTGGTTCGGCCAAACTCAGACCGCCGAAACTTGAAGGACCTTCCCGTCGAATTGATCGAGGGCGGACTGGGCGACCGAGACGCGGTCGCGCGCGGCGTCTCCGGGTGCCGTTATGCCTTTCATGCGGCCGCCGATTATCGCCTTTGGGTTCCCGATCCCCGGGAAATGTACCGCGCCAACGTCGACGGCACGGAAACGGTGATCCGGGCGGCCGCGGAAGCCGGGGTAGAGCGCATCGTCCATTGTTCGTCGGTCGCCGCCGTCAAAGTCCCCCACGACCGGACTCCCGCCGACGAGACGCACGAATATCAGTCGGCCGACGAGCTGATTGGGCACTACAAGAAGTCCAAGTTTTTGTCCGACCTATTGGCGCTGCGCTTGGCTCGCGAGGAAGGGCTCCCCGTCGTCGTGGTCAACCCGACTGCTCCCATTGGTCCGCGCGACATCAAACCGACTCCCACCGGCCAGATGGTGCTGGACTTCTTGCGCGGGCGGATGCCGTCCTACATTGATACCGGAATGAACGTCGTCCATGTCGACGACGTCGCGCAAGGCCACTGGCTCGCCGCCACGAAGGGCCGGCCCGGCCAGCGCTATATCTTGGGCGGCGAGAATTTGACGCTCAAGCAGATCCTCGACATGCTCGCCAGCGCCTCCGGTCGTCGCGCGCCTTCTTTTAAGACGCCCTATGCCCTGGCCTACGCCTTCGGCGCCGTCGACACTGCGCTCGCCCGCTTACGCGGAACCGAGCCGCTAGCACCCCTTGACGCAATCCGGATGGCGCGCCATTACATGTGGTTTTCTTCGCGCAAGGCCGCCGCCGAACTCGGCTACGCCTCGCGACCGGCCCGGGCTGCCCTCGAGGACGCCGTCGCGTGGTTCACAGAGGCGGGTTACGTCCCACAGGCGACCCCCGCATGACGGCGATGCTTGAAGATTCCCCCGAAGTCGCCGCCGCGACCCCTAAAAAGGCCCGCGTGCTGCTCACCGCAGCGACCCGCTGGGAAGTAATGCCTTTGGTGCGGGCACTCCAGCTCGTTGCGGCCGGAACAGGTCGCTGGAACGGCTCTATCGCAGGAAGTGCCTTGACCCTGGTCAAGACCGGCATCGGCGAAATCGCAGCCGCCCAAACCTTGGACCGCGATTTCAACGCCTTCGATTTCGATTTGACGATCAGCGCCGGACTGTGCGGAGCGATGCAACCGGATGTCCGCCGCGGAGATATCATCGTCGATCCCCACGAGACGGAAATGGAATACGTCGTGCCGCTGCGGGAAACCGCGCGAGCACTCTCGATTCCTTTCCATTTCGGCCGAATCCTGCACACGAATATCGTGCTCAAACCCGCCGAAAAACGCGCGTTGGGCGCGCAGCAGCGCGTGGTCGCCTGTGATATGGAAACCGCCGCAGTGCGGCGTTGGACCCGTTCAAAAAGTCCGGTCCTGGGCATTCGCGCCGTCTTGGACGAGATTGACGAGGAGATCCCGTCATCGGCACCCTCGGGGGAAGATGCCCTCTCGTTGGCCCGTTTCGCCCTGGCGCACGCCGGGCAGCTGCCGGCCCTGATCCGAACGGGCTGGCGTTCTTCACGCTCAATGCGCAACCTCGGCCGCTTTTTAAGGCGCTATTTGGAGGTGTTGTGATCTCTACTTTGGCTCGCGCGATGGATCGCAACACAGCGCTCGTCGACGAAACGCTAGACAAGCTCTTGGCGCCGACATCCGATCTTCCGGAGTCATTGCGCAAGGCGATGCGATACTCTTTGTTTGCGGGCGGCAAGCGCCTGCGCCCGACGTTGGTTCTCGCCGCGGCCGAATGCTGCGAACTGGCGCCGCGCAAGGCGCTCAAAGTCGCCGCCGCGCTCGAGATGATTCACACCTATTCCCTTATACACGATGACCTCCCTGCGATGGATGACGACGATTTACGGCGCGGCAAGCCCACCAACCATAAGGTTTTCGGCGAGGCGCTGGCAATACTCGCCGGCGACGCATTGCTCACCAAAGCCTTTGAAGTGGCCGCAGAAAACGCGGCGGATCTCAAGCTCGACGCTCTAGCGACGAGTCGCCTGATCGGCCTGATCGCCTACGGCGCCGGCGGCGAAGGCATGGTCGGCGGCCAAGTGGCCGATCTCGCCGCAGAAGGCTCGAGTCGGCGCGCGAATAAGGCCGCCTCGGCCCGAATGCTTGAATCTGTCCACCGGCGAAAGACCGGTGCATTAATAGTCGCCAGCCTGGACGCCGGCGCGCTCCTCGCTGGCGCACCGACCTCGCTTCGCGACTCTCTTCGTAATTACGGCGAGAGTATCGGTCTTGCTTTCCAAATCGCCGACGACGTGCTTGACGTTGTCGGCGACAAGAAGAAAATGGGAAAACGCGGTTCCGATCGCGACAACAAGAAGTTGACTTACGCGTCGTTGTACGGCGTCGACGGGGCGCGTGCGAAGGCTCGCGCCGCCGTCGAAATGGCTCACGCGCAGCTCGAACCGTTCGGCGCGCGCGCGCGCACGCTGCATGAGCTGGCCGATTATATTATCGCACGGGACAAATGACCATGGAACTCCTTAAGAACATCAACTCTCCGGCCGATTTGAAAAAGCTTCGCGCCGATCAATTGCCCCAGGCGGCTGCGGAAATGCGCGGCTTCATTTTGGATACCGTGTCGAAACTCGGCGGCCATCTCGCTTCGAG
The DNA here is from genome assembly GCA_031423795.1 of Elusimicrobiota bacterium. Taxonomy (GTDB): domain Bacteria; phylum Elusimicrobiota; class Elusimicrobia; order UBA1565; family UBA9628; genus GWA2-66-18. The sequence goes on from JANPGH010000037.1 coordinate 11,116, forward strand.
CCTGGGTGCGGCCGACATCACGATCGCCCTTCATTATGTCTTCGATACCCCGAAAGACAAGCTCGTCTGGGACACCGGCCACCAGACTTACGGCCATAAGATTTTGACTGGCCGCCGCGACCGGATGAACACCATAAGACAGTACGGTGGCCTGTCCGGCTTCCTCAAGCGCAGCGAGTCAGAGTATGACTCGTTCGGCGCAGGTCATGCATCAACCGCGATTTCCGCGGCATTGGGCATGGCCGTCGCCCGGGACCTCAAAGGCGAGAAGACCAAGGTCGTCGCGATCGTCTCCGACGGCTGCATGACGGGCGGCGAGTCGTATGAGGGCCTGCAGAACGCCGGCCAGGTGCAGACCGACCTCATCGTCGTTCTTAACGATAACCAAATGTTCATTTCCAACCGAGTCGGCGCGCTCGGCGCGTTCCTGTCTAAGCTGCTGACCTTGGGCGCGGTCCGCAACGCGGAGCACGGCATCAAGAAATTCCTGGCGCGCTTCCAATTTTGGGGCGCCTCGATCCTCCGCGTGGCCAAGCGCGCAAAGGTCTTGTTGTTCCCCGGTATGCTCTTCGAGGAAATGGGATTCTCCTACTTCGGCCCCGTCGACGGTCACGACGTCGTCCAGCTCGCCCGCGTCTTCTCTCACGTCAAGCAGCTCAAGGGCCCCATTCTGGTCCATTGTGTAACCAAGAAGGGCAAGGGTTATGCGCCCGCCGAGGAAGACCAATACACCTGGCACGGCCCGGGAAAATTCGACGTCGCATCAGCCAAATTCCTGAAGGCGCCGATCACCAAGGCGCCGCCACCGACCTACACCTCTGTGTTCGGCAAGGCCCTGGTGAAGGAAGCCTCGGCCGATCCCCGCATCGTGGCGATCACGGCAGCGATGCCCGAAGGCACCGGTCTTGACGTGTTCCGCGATGCGCTACCCAGGCGCTATTTTGACGTCGGTCTCGCCGAGGAGCACGGGGTGACCTTCGCCGCGGGTCTTGCCTGCGAGGGATATAAGCCCGTCGTCGCGATCTACTCGACTTTCCTGCAGCGCGCATATGATCAAATCGAGCACGACGTCTGTCTGCAGAAGCTCCCCGTCGTCTTCTGTCTCGACCGCGCCGGACTCGTGGGCGAAGATGGCCCCACGCATCATGGCGCGTTCGATTATTCCTACCTGCGGATGATTCCCAACCTGACCGTGATGGCTCCGGCCGACGAAAACGAGCTGCGCCACATGTTGCACACGGCTATCCGCCACGACGGCCCCATTTCCATCCGCTATCCGCGCGGCGCGGGCGTCGGGGTCGCGCTCGACGAGGAGCTCAAGCAGCTCCCGATCGGCAAGGGCCAGCGCCTCAAGGACGGCACGGAAGTCACGATTCTTGCCATCGGCAACCGCGTGCATCCCGCACTCGAGGCCGCCCAAATCCTCGAAGATAAAGGGATTTCCTGCGGCGTCGTCAACATGCGCTTCGTCAAACCGCTAGACGTCGAGTTGATCAAAGAATGCGCGGCGAAAACGCCACGCCTGGTCACTGTCGAAGACAACGTGCTGCCAGGCGGTTTCGGCTCGGCCGTCCTTGAAGCGTTAACTCCAGGCCGCGCCGAGGTTTTGCGCCTGGGCCTGCCGGACTCTTTCGTCGAACACGGCGCGCCCAATCTGCTCTACGACGCCGTCGGACTGTCGGCCCCCATGATCGCCGAGCGTATCGCGGCTTGGGTCCCGAACAAGTCGAAAAATCTAGTCTAATGACTTCAGGAGACACTATGAGTTCTTCGGCCCCGTCTAAAATCAAGATCGATAAACTCGTCCTCGCGAAGGTGCGCGGATTCTGCGCAGGCGTGGTCCGCGCAATTGACGTCGTCGAGAAGGCTCTTGAGCTTTGCGGCAAGCCCGTCTACGTTCGCCACGAGATCATCCACAATCGTTACGTGGTCGACGAATTGCGCAAGAAGGGTGCCGTGTTCATCGAGGATTTAAAGGACGCGCCGGAGGGTTCTTGGCTGATTTTCTCGGCCCACGGCGTCGGTCCCGACGTCGTCGCGGAAGCCAAGGCCCGCCACCTGAAAATCATCGACGCGACATGCCCTCTAGTGACCAAGGTCCATTTGGAGGCGATCGCACTCGCCAAGCAGGATTGCACAATTATCCTGATCGGCCACCGCGACCATGTTGAGACCATCGGAACCTTAGGCGAGGCGCCCTCGCACATGATCGTGGTCGGCAACGTCGCAGAAGCTGAGACCATCGCCGTGCCCAACCCAGAGAAAATTGCCTATTTGACTCAGACGACGTTGTCTCTGGACGATACCCGGGAGATCGTCGCCGTACTCAAACGCCGATTTCCCAAGCTAATGCCCCCGAAGAAAGACGACATCTGCTATGCGACACAGAACCGCCAGAACGCGGTGAAGGCCATGATCCCGGATGCGGACTTGCTCTTGGTGTTAGGCGCCCCAAACAGCTCCAATTCCAATCGCCTTTGCGAGGTGGCCCGCTCCAAGGGAATTCCCTCACACCTGATCGAGCGCGCCGCCGACATCAAGGACGAATGGCTGGAAGGCGTGAAAACCTTGGGCCTCACCTCTGGCGCTTCCGCACCGGAAATTTTGATCCAAGAAGTCGTCACCCTCGTTCGCGAGCGCTACGGTGTCACCGAGGTCAAGGAAATTGAAACCGTTGAGGAGACCGAGCATTTCGGGCTGCCTTACGAGATCGTCAAGCTGATGAAAGAGAAAAAGGCTTGACCCAGGGACAGTGGCTGCAGCCGCGGCACGGTTCGCACGAGGCATTCACCAAGGACTATCCTAAAATTGAAGTCACGGGAACGGAGCTGCCATGTCCGGGATGCCGGGACTCCGTACGCCTGACGCGCCGGTCGCCGCTGGGTAAGCTCGGCGGCTGGTGCAAGACATGTAATCGAGGTGTGGGATTATGACCGAAACTCTGACCGACGAACTCGTTATCAAAGGACCACAAGCCGATCCCCCCGCCGAAGAGAAGGCCGAGGAAGAGCCGGATCTGCGAAAGCTTTCGCAAAAGAAGCCGCCCTCGAACGGCCTATGCCGTAGGTGCGGCGAGAATAAGCCGATCAACCGCCTGATGCTGTGTTATCCGTGCTGGGTCAAAAGCGAACTCGAAAAAGACGGCTGGCATGAAGGCGAGCCCCATCCGGACTCCTGCGGCTGCCAAGGCGTCGGCGGGCACGAACGCCAGTCCGAAGGCAACTGACCGGACTATCACCTGCATTACCGAAAAACCGTCTTTCGGTAATGAATGAGCTCCGCGATTGACTCCTGGACGTCCTGTAGGGAAAGATGCGCCTTCGACTTGGAATAAACGTACTTGGAGTCGGGGTACCAGCGGAGGACCAGTTCTTTGATCGAGGATACATCAATCGATCGGTAGTGGAAAAAATCGTTCAAGCGCGGCATGTATTTGACCAGGAACCGGCGATCTTGGCCGATGGTGTTGCCGCATAACGGCGACTTTCCGGTAGCGCACCACTGGAGCAGGAATTCGAGAGTGCGCGCCTGCGCGTCCAAGACGCTACTCCGTGATTCGCGGCAACGCTGCGTTAGGCCGGACTTCCCATGCTGGTCGACGCACCATGCGTCCATCCCCTCCAAAACTTCGTCGGACTGGCGAATCGCCAAACATGGCCCTTCCGCCAATACATTCAACTCGCTGTCAGTGACGACGGTCGCAATCTCAAGAATGAAGTCCTTTTCGGGTTCCAATCCCGTCATTTCCAGGTCCAGCCAGACTAAATTTCTGTCGTCGACCTTGCCCATGGCGGCAATCCTACCAAAATTACCGCCGCGGGACCGACACATTTAAGGCTTTTGGAGCGTCTTAACCCCGTGCGCGCGGTTTCATTGACAGACATTTGCCCATCTGTTAGACTCAAACAAGATTTTATCGACGTCAACTCGAGGAGGATTTACCTGATGAAACGCCTGATCCCCGCCGTCCTTGCGCTCTCCGCCGCCATTTTGGGCGCCTGCGCCTCCGCTCCAAAGTCGCCGATTGCCAATAATGCCCCGGAATGGGTCAATAAGGGCTCCGGAGCGTTCAAGGATGCCAATGGCAAGCAGATCTTCTACGGCGTGGGAATCGCCCAGGGAATTCGCAACCGCGCGCTGGCAGTCACCGCTGCGGACGACCGCGGTCGTGCTGAGATCGCGAAGATCATGAACTCCTATGTCAGCACACTGACCAAGGACTACATGGCCTCGATCACCGCGGGCGACATGACGAAATCGAGCGAGGAGCAGATGGTCTCCTCAACCCTCAAGAATTTTGCCCAGTTTACCCTCCACGGCGCGACCCCGGTCGACCACTGGAAGGATCCTTCCGATGGAACGCTATTTTCGCTCATCAAGCTTGACATGGCATCGGTTCAGCAGAGCTTGGCCGACTCCAAGGAGCTCGACACGAAAATGCGCGATTATGTGAAGGTGAACGCGGAAAAGGCCTTTGACGAACTGGCCAGCGAACAGGCGAAACACTGACATGCGCGCCTTTCCTTTGGTCATCGCCACGCTTGCGGTGTTGTCCGGTTGCGGAACCTCGGTGACCCGCATGGAGACAGATAAGGTCAAGGACATCAGCGGCCGTTGGAACGACACCGATTCGCGGATGGTTGCCGAAGAGATGATTGCGGATTGTCTGTCCCGTCCGTGGTACGCGAACGCGCATTCGGAGCTCAGCAAGAATCCCACGGTCATCGTGGGTTTAGTGAAGAATCAATCCTCCGAACACATCGCGACTGACGCTTTCGTCGAGGATTTGCAACGCGCGCTCATCAACTCCGGTAAAGTTGAGTTCGTCGCCTCGAAAAACGAGCGCGGCGACGTTCGCGACGAGCGCGCCGACCAGGACACGCACTCCTCCGAAGAAACCCGCAATGCCAACGGCCAAGAAATAGGCGCGAACTTCGTCCTCAGTGGGTCGATCAACTCGATCATCGACCAGGAAGGCGGCAAGGCGGTTGTCTTCTTCCAGACCAACCTGAAGTTGCTCAACATAAAGACCCATCAGATCGTCTGGAACGGCCTGAAGAAGATCAAAAAATACGTGACCCGATCACGGGCCACGTTCTAGCCCGATGGGCGTGTTACGGCCCCTCCTTTCATTCGCGAAAGGAGGGGCCGTTCTCTTGGTGGCGCTGGTGCTTGGCGCCTGTTCGGGCCCGTCCGGCGAGATGCGCCGGAAAGTCAACGCTCAAATCGCCGCAGGTGATTTTTCCGGGGCGGTGTCCCACATCCAACGAGGTAAACTGACGTCCTACGGAGCCAAAAACGCCGTTTTGTATTACCTTGATCTCGGCGCCGTGCAGCACGACGCCGGCCGCTACAAAGAAAGCGATGCCAACCTCGCACTCGCGGAATCGCGCATTGACCAGTTATATACGAAAAGCGTCAGCAAGGCCTCGGCAACCCTACTACTCAACAATAATACCGTCGATTATGTCGGCGGCCGATTCGAGCGGGCACTGGTCAACGTCTATCGCGCGCTCGATTTCCTGTGGCTCGGTGACCGTGAAAACGCTCTGGTCGAAATTCGCAAACTGACCCGATTGCTTCAAGAATACGCCGACACGCTGGGCACCTCATCGTCGGCCTACAAAGACGATGCTTTCGCCCAGTACTTATCGAGCCTCCTTTATGCCGACGACGGACATGATGACGACTCCCGTATCTCATTGGATGCCGCGCAGCGTGCCTACGCGCGCTATGCGACGGCATATGGCACGTCCAAACCCCAGCTCTCCCTTCCGCCGTCTGATCGCGCCATGGGAGAGCTGGTCTTTATTCATTTGAATGGCGTCGCCCCTCGTAAGGTAAGCCAAAGCTTCCAAGTCGCCTGGAATGAAGCGGTCGCGACCGTCGATGCGACCAAGGACGATGAGGCCCAGGCAGGGCAAGCCAAAAACGCGCTTCGGGCTGGCCTGCTTGGACGGGCAATCACCGTGGCCTTTCCGGCGTACGTCCAAGACCCCTATTCGATCATGGGCTCGGTCGTGGAGGTCGACGGCCAGACTCAGACGACCGAATTGGTCGAAGACGTGTCCGCCATCGCCCAAAAGGATCTCGCGGAGCATTTGGCTCTCATCAAAACTCAAGCCATTGCTCGCGCGACGATCAAATATATCTTGACGAAAGCGACCGTCGATAAAACGAAAAAGAAATACGGCGACAATTCCTTGCAGGCGCTCGCCGCGGGTGTTGCCGCAGCGGCGCTGGCTGGCGCGACCGAAGTCGCGGACACTCGAGCATGGGCGACGCTGCCCGCGCAGTTTCGCATGGCCCGAATGCGAGTACCCATTGGCGAACACTCAGTTACCATTCATTATGTCGGCGCCGGGGGCGCCGACGTCCTAATGCGCTCATTTAAGGTTAAAATTCTCGAAGGCCAGCGCGCCTATCTTCATGACAGGACGGCTTTATGACCAATTCTAGGAATGATCGTTTCGCTCTGCTGTTTTACGCATTGGCGTTGGCCGCGTCCGGCTGCGCGTCTACGCAGACAAAACATTCCTCCAAAACCTTGATGAGCGGCTCGCGGCCCTCATGGGTGGATTCGGAAAGTCCCGATTTTCCGCGCTCGCGTTATGTCCTCGGTGTCGGCAGCGCTGACGACGAGGGTGCTGCGGCCGACCGGGCACGCGGCGAGATCGCCCGCGTATTCTCCGCTGATGTGATTGTCAACACGAGCGTTGAACAATCCGAGCAAGGTGACGGCAAGTCCTCCGTTTTTTCGAGCGCAGTGTCTGACAAGGTCAAAACCGCCACGGCGAAAATTCTGGAAGGCGCGGAAATCGTTGCGCGTTGGAAGGATGCGGCCACTGGCCGCATTTATACATTGGCGGTCCTGGACAAAGCCCACGCCCTGCTCATAACCACCGAAAAAGCTCACGAACTTGCTGGCGAAGCCTCCGGATACGAGGCGGCCCTTTCCGCCACCAAAGACCCTTTTTCCCGCGCCAAAGCGGGAGCCAAACTTGCGACCATCGCCAGAGCCTGGAGCGGGCTTGAAGCTGATTCACGGATCCTTGGCGGTGGTTCCTTGGGCGCCGATTTTGACGCGGCCAAAGCTCGGACCCAAGCGGCGCAGGCTCTGTCCGCCCTGACCGTCGCCGTCTCTGCATCTGGCGACGGAATGGAACCAGTCGAGACAGCGGTCGTATCCGCGCTCAACGCGATCGGTCTCTCGGCCAAGAAGAGCACCGCCGGCGACTTAGTGGCGACAGCTGCCGCGAAAATCGAAACCCAAGATTCCGGCGACGTCCGCTGGAAAAGGTCCCACGCCGCGGCCACGGTCACCTTGCAAGACGGCCGCACCGGGATGATTTTCCGCCAATTCGACGTCAGCGCCCGCGAAGACGCCACCACTCCCGAGGAAGCTCGCCGTCGCGCGCTCGCCTCACTGGCAAAAAAAACCGCCGCGCAGACTTCCGCCGCAATCAACGACTACTTCGGCAACCAGTGACCCCCGCAGGTCACCTCTTTAAGAGGCCCTGGATCAGCTGTTTGGCCCGGTCGTCGATGAATTTGCCCAGACGCACGTTCGATTTGGGCTGATCGAAGGTGCCGGTGACCGCGACATCGATGGGCGCCACCAAGGCGACTTGCGCCGTAACGATCAGGTCCAGAATCTCGCGTGGCAGGTCGATCGTGCCCTTGGCCGATACGCGCGCGGCGTCCGAGTCCATTTCGGACTGACGAAGCGTCATCAACCCTTCTTTGAAGACGTAGTCACCAATGAATTGATTAAGCGTGATGTTGTTGAAATCCGGGAACAACCGTATTCCCCCGATGCGGCTGATTTTTTGAACGATCAAAAGTGGAAAAAGCATCACTTTGACGAACTTCGACTGGGTGGCCAGGTCGCCAACCGCATGAAGAGTCCCCCCGCCGACCCGAAGCTGCGCTTCTCCACCAAGCGTGCGCAAGTCAGAAGTGAACTCCCGCAAGTCCCACCCCAAGCGCACGTCTTCAACCATTGCGTTAGGATGCGTGAGTTTCCCGACATTCAAGTGACCGCGAGTGGCGAACGCAGCGGGTTTAGACTCTGGACTTCTCGCGGCCGAGGCTTTGGCCGGCTGTTGATTGGCCTTTAATTTCTCTCTGGCGGCGAGGTAGCGACCCAAATCGAAACGGTCGAGGTCGGCTTCCAGTTGTATCTCCGCAGATCGCGCATAATACTTCACCGTCAGGTCCATCTTGAGCGTTCCGTCGCCCACCTTGCCGACCAAATTGGGCACGTCAATTCGTTTTTGGTCGAAAGAGACCGTCCCAATAAAATCGGCCAACGTCAGATCGGCGACCGTCGCGCCAAATGACTTGAATTGCACTTTGCCGCCGTAAACGGGCTTCTCATAATTGCCGGTCAAAGACACGGCGAAATACCCGTTGCCCGAAAGGCTTAAATCCCGCACCTGCGGCGTGAGTTGCGCGATTTCCGCAAGCTCGAAGCTGCGGCATTTCACCAAGAGGTCGAGGCCGCCCCTCCCTGTGGGATCGGCGACGCTCCCAGACGCGTCAAATTCGTTGCGGCCTATTTTCAGGCTCAGGCCTCGAATTTTGAGCAGGCGCGGCGAGTAGGAAATATCCCCCTTCCACTTTGACGGCGGCAGAGCCATCCCCGCGGGAACTTTGCGCAGCGGCACGTCCTTATCGGTCAGCGCGGGTAAATCGAGATCCGCGATGATGGAAATATCCGGCTGAGCGGCGCCGGCAAGCGCCTTGGCTACAGCACCGGTGATTCGCACGTTTGAGCCGTTGGCCGTCACCTCTAGGCCGTCGAAAAATAAGTCGTCGCCCTTGACTTGCAGCTTACCCTTCACCCGCGCAGGCGGCACCACGAACTTCGCCGGTAATGCGGTCACTTCGATCGGGAGATCGCTGACCCGAAAGGCCGGAAAATCCAAATCCAACGCCATCGCCAAGTCCGGCAGCGGCCGCGCGGAGCCCAAGCGCTTGACGCTCCCGTCCGCCACCACGCTTCCAGCCTTGACCGTCACTTTTACTTTCGTCAGCCGCAAATCGTCGCCGGCGTAGGAAATTGCTCCGGCCAAGTGTCCCGCAGGGATCGATAGCTTTGAAGGAAGATTCAAAAATGGGTACTGACCTGGCGCGATTGCTGGAACGCCCATATCGAAAGAGGCCTGGCCCCCATAGGTGGGATGAGCACTTCCCAGGGCAGCGAGCGTGCCCGAACCGCTGATCTTTCCGCCATCCCAAGCCGCGTCAAACGCTGGAATATCGACGCGCGTCCCGGAGGATAAAACCGTTGCGCTCCATCGTGCGTTAGGAACCGACAGCGCCGGTATTCCTGTTTGCGGAAAAAATTTCGCAATCAAGGTCGTGTCTAATGCAGCCGTTTGGGCCTTGATATCCACGGCCAGAACCGCGCCGACGGTCGTGGCGCCCGAGCAATGGAGAAGGTTTTTGCCCGCGACCGTCAAGTCCGCCTCGAAATTAACGCGCGGTGTCTCAAATCCGGTGATAGTGCCCGATGCCGACAATCGCACCCCCTGCGTATCGAGGACGAAACGACGAACGTCGACTTTGGCCACGGAGAGATCACCGCGAGTCAAATCCGCCTCACCCGATAAGGATATCTTTGCATCGACGGCCCGTCCTCGTGCCACGCCCCGTAAACGCAATTTGGCATCGATCTTGAAGGGCCCAGCAAGGTTAAAATCATCGACAGTGGAATCGATTTCGGAAATCGACCAGGTTTGACCGGAAGTGTGATCGAAGTACTCGACTTCGCCCTTTGAGACCTGCGCATGGCGCACGTCCAGTTCGGCGGGTGCCGCATCGTCTGTTTTCTCGGATGGTCCGGCCGCGGCTGTCGACGCCAAAGTCGAGTAATTAAATTTCCCGTCCGCACTTTTGACGACGCGAACATGGAAGCCTTCGGCCGACACCGTCGCGACCACGAAGCGCCGGCACAGCAAAGCCTTCCAGGAAGGACGCAACCGGAACGTATCGACGTTAAGAAAAGTCCCGGCCCCAAAATCTGGAGATTCCGAAATCTCCAGGCCGGAAAGCGTCAACCCGCGTACGCTAAGGACGACTGAACGAAGGCGCACTTCGCGGCCCAGCTGTCGCCGCGCCGCAGATATGGTCATCGCGCGCAGCTTTTCCTCAGGAAAGTAAATCTTGAGCGCGACCATCACCGCCACGATGCCCAATGCGGCCACCAAGGTGACGGCGACGACCATCTTGATCCACGTCCTTGCGCGATCCATCCGGAGAATTCTACATTTCTAATGCCATGACAATCTTATCACGTGTCGTCGGCTTGCTTCTTTGTTGCGCGTCGTTGACCGTCACGAGCTTTGCGCAAAGCCGCCAAAATGTCGTGGAAACGCTCGCCTCGGCGTTAGCTCAGGACAGAGCCTACACAGACGGCGAACGCGCGGCTCTGCTCGACGCCATTAAGACTCGATTCGCGGATTACGGCCTGCAAACCGTCGATGAGCGGCGCCGCCGCGCAATTCCGGTGGTCCTGCATGTAATCACCGAAGGCTCTTTCGATGAAACCGCGCCGACACGCATCGCTGAAGTCGCCTTCGCGGCCTATCAGGCCATGTCCCGCGGCGCGCCCGCCGATGAAGTCGAAGGCATCGCGCTGTACGGCTATCAAAAACAAATCCCCGGCGATACAATCGCCGCTTGGGCGAACGGGTATCGACAGGCGGTCGACGCCAAGGTTCCGGCCCCCGTCGCCGCCGATCTGGTGAATTTTGCGATGCGTCGCGGCCTTTCCGTCTCCGACTTCAACCTGTTAAAGTGGGCGCTGATCGACGGGACGAAGGAAGGATATAACCCAAAAGATTACGCGACCTATCTTCTCGGCCGCATGTCCAAAGGAGGCGCTGGCCCCGGCGCGATTTCCGGCGACGCGAAAGCGGAGTTTCGACGAGCCCGCGGGCAGAAGCGTCCTCCTAATCTCCCCGCCTATTCCGGAACGTTTCTCCCTCCGCCGGCACCGGCGCCATCCTACGTGGCCGCACCCCCCGCCGCCCCGGCCAAGGCCGTCTCCGCCGTGCAACCGCCCAATAGCGACGCGGTTTGGCTGGGCCTCGATTCGACCTCTAAATCTTATCTCGGAACCCCTTATGTCTGGGGCGGGACGTCCCACAACGGGATCGATTGCTCGGGGCTGACCAGCAATACCTACGGAGAAAATTCAATCAGAATCCCGCGCGTGAGCCGAGATCAATGGAAAATTGGCGCGCCGACGAGCGACGCCGAATTAAAAAACGGCGATCTCGTCTTCTTCAACACGCTCGGAGTCGGCGTCTCCCACGTGGGGATGGTCGTCGACGCGCGCAATCGACGCTTTATCCAGGCTTCGTCCTCGAAGGGCGTCACCGTTTCCGACTTAGACGGTAAATACTACAAACCGCGTTATCTCGGCGCCCGCCGCGTCGTGCCTTAAAGGTGATTACGTACTCGTTTTGACCTGCGGCAACGCCCAACGCAATAGCGGCCAACAGGCCAGCGTGCAGGCGGTCCCCAACATCGATAGCAGGATCACGGCCGCGTAGGGACCGCGCGCGATTGTTATTTTTTCGTAGAGAACTCCACCGATGAAATTGGAAGAGGCGGCGGCGATATTGAAGACTGCCATGAAGGCGGCAAACGACGTGGCCTCAGCACCCGGAGGGCAGGTTCGCGCCGCGAGGTCCATCCATGCCAGGCGAAAAATAACTCCAGTCAAGGCAAAAACCACGGTCAAGATCATTGTCGACCAGTGGCCCGCGTAAAAAATATAAAAGAGGCTTAAGACTCCTCCCACGCTGACCGATAGCCGAGCGATTTTTTCCGTGCCCCCAGGCAGCGCCGACCAGCGGCCAAACAACGCCGCACCCGCCACCCCGGCAAGTCCCCCGGCGGTGGAAAGCGCGCCGATGAACTGCGGGGAGAGCTTCAGCACCGTGCTCTGGTAAAAAAATTGGGCGGTACCGAGGAACGGAGAAAAATCCAGGAGGAATATCGCCATGGATATCGCCCAGGCCTGCGGATTTTTCGCCAAGAGCTGCAAGCCCCCCCAGCCGCGCTCTGCCGCTTCGGAGACGGTGCCGACGACGGGCTCTTCGATCCAAATCGCCGCCAACGCCGGCAACAACGGCAAAAGCGCGGCCAGCAAGAAAATCGTCTTGTAACTCGCATGCGCGGTCAGCCATCCACCGCCCAGTCCCGTGAGTATCAGGGTCGCGTAAAGCGTTCCGATCTGGACCGCCTGATATGGCCCAGTCTTTCCCTTGCTGAGGCCACGCTCGACCATCACGCCATCGCAGATGATGTCTGACAGGACGAAGCCCACATTCACCAACGTAAGCAGAGCAAGTGTATGCAGATAGCGATACTCCTTCGTCAATGCCAAAAATGCCCATCCCAGGGCGATAATCAGAGAGACCGCCATCATGTGCGGCGCGCGTCGGCGACCGCCCCACGGGAGAAAATCGGTGAGCAAGCCAAACAAGGGCTTAATTGTCAACGGCAACGTCATCCAGGCAATGAACGCCGCGGCTTGGCCGGGGCCCAGATGCAGGACGTCCTTCAGTAGATAGTCGACCGGCTCGTACGCCAATCCCGCCATGCCTTGCGCGAAATAGGCGACCGCGAAAAACGTATAGAGACGCTTCTCCCGGGCAGCCATTAACAATGCGCGGCGGCGGGGTCTTCCTTCCCCGGAAACCAGGGCATCACGATAACCTCGATACCTAGCGCTTTGACCGCCGCTTCCGTTTCGGCGTCGGGGAGCTTCTGGTCATAGCCAAGGATTAAAATTTGCGGATTGACGCGCTTTAGCATCGGCGCAAACCCATCCGGATCTCCCACCAGCACCTCGTCGGCAATCCGATGGGACTCGAGTTTCTTCTTGCGCAATGTCGAGGGAACCGCGTTCGGCTTGTGATTGTGTGCGTCGTTGGACAAGACCACCACAAGCTTGTCCCCGAGCGTGCGCGCGTGCCGAAGCAGCCGCAGGTGGGCGGGGTGGATTCGATTGAAACAACCGGCGGCGAAAACGACGACAGGATCCTTCTTCAGATCAAGCCTTCTTGGAAGGTCCCCCGGAAGCCTTTGAATCGGCATCCTCGTCGAGGCTCTCGCTCATTCCTTTCTTAAAGGAATTGACCGCGCGCCCCAAGGAGCGCGCAAAGTCGGGAATTTTATTCGGCCCAAAGAGAATGAGCAAGACCACCGCAATGACGATCAGCTCCGACGTTCCCAATCCGCCCATATAATTCCTCCTGTCTTTGCGTTACTTTACCATTTTTGTAGAATTCCTTCGTGAAACGCCTCCCCCTCCTGGCCCTGCTGACATTAGGCGCGTGTTCGATGGAGCCTCCGGTCGGACCTGCCGCGGGGAAAGCCTATTTTGCGCAAGTCGGTTGCCTGACTTGCCACCGGGTCGGAAGCGAGGGCGGCGCGACTGGTCCCGACTTGACGTTGGTTGGCTTTCGCCAAAATGCGCAATGGCTAGATCGTTTCTTGGCCGACCCCCAGGCCTGGAAGCCCGACACATTAATGCCCCGTACCATGCTTTCGCCCGCGGCCCGAAGCTCCATCGTCGCCTATCTCACCAGCCTCCAAGGCTTGGAATGGGCGGCGCATCGCCCGTGGGATAGCAAAGAAGGCTCGGACAGAGGCCGGATGATTTACCTTCGTGCAGGCTGCGTCGCCTGCCACGGCGCCGGCGGAATCGGAGGCTATCCGAATAATAACGTTCGTGGTGGCAAAATTCCCGCGTTGAACACCGTTTCCGAAACCTATACCAAAACGGAACTGATCCCAAAAATTTCTCGCGGAGTGCCCGCGCCGGAAAAAGAAGACACGAACGGACCCGATCCTCTCGTGGTCATGCCGCGCTGGCAGGATAAACTGTCCGGCCCGGATGTTGAGGCCGTCGCGACTTACCTTCTTACCTTCACTCCCGGCGAGGACGTCAAAACGGATTGGTGAAGAGGGTTTCGTTTTATTGGTAGAATCCCCCCCGCCATTCTGAACTAATAATGAGGAACGCATGAACAATCACAGTTGGGGACTGCCCGTCGCGGCCTCCACTTATGCGGGAAAAATCGATTTCGGCATATATCTAATTCACGCCGCGATGTTCGGAATTTTCGTGTTATGGGGGATTTTCTTTGTTTATCTCCTGATCCGATACCGCCAACGCGACGGCGTAGCTGCCGTAAGAGAAGATCACCACGACACTCCCGCTCGGATCTCCGTACCCGATTCGTTCTCCAAATTCCCCTTCGCCCAGATGTTCTACCGAAATGCCGGGGAGCTGAAGTCGCTGTTACCGGACTTTCTCGTGATGGCTTTCGAGGTCGCACTCATCACTTTTTACGCGCTTCCGGTTTGGAACAGCATCAAAATCAGCATGCCCGACGAAAAGGACGCCTTGGTCGTCGAGGTTGTCGCCGAGCAGTTCGCCTGGAACGTCCATTACGCGGGCGCCGACGGGAAATTCGGCCGCCGCTCCCTCGAGTTGGTCCATTTCAACAATCCGATCGGCCTGGATCGGACTGACCTCGACTCCTTTGACGATGTGACTGTCGGCAACGAACTTCATCTCCCTCTCGGTCGCAAGGCGCTGATTAAATTGACCAGCAAGGACGTCATTCACGATTTTTTCGTGCCGGAATTTCGCATCAAGCAGGACGCCGTTCCCGGCATGTTAATTCCCATCTGGATCGAACCGACTCGTATCGGTCATTACGAGCTGGCCTGCGCCCAGCTGTGCGGCTTCGGTCATGCGTTGATGCGTGCCGACGTCATTGTGGAGACGCCGGAGGACTTCGCACGCTGGCTGCGCTTGCGCGCGGCACCTGCTCCCGCGAAGCCCGCCAATCCCTCGGAGGAGTTCTAAGCCATGAGTCATTCTGAATCCGGCCATCACGAACTCTCCTTCACGCAGAAATACATTTTCTCTGTCGACCATAAAATGATCGGCCTCCAATACATGATCACCTCGATGGTCTTCCTCCTCGTCGGCTTCGGCCTGATGTTGCTAATGCGCTGGCAGCTTGCGTTCCCCGGCCAGGCGATCCCGTTCTTCGGCCATCTGTTCCCCGCCGACCTTGCGCCCAACGGCGTGATGAGCGGCCAGTTCTACAATACACTCGGCGCGATGCATGGAACCATCATGGTCTTTTTGGGAGTTGTTCCTCTCGGCGTCGGCGCGTATGGAAACTACCTGCTTCCGCTACAAATCGGCGCGCCGGACATGGCCTTCCCGCGCATGAACATGATGTCTTATTGGTTGTACCTGCCCGGTGGGATATTGATGCTGGGCTCATTCTTGATGCCCGGCGGAGCGGCGCAATCCGGCTGGACTTCTTACCCTCCCCTATCGATCATCAATCCTGGGCAAACCGTCTGGATCTTGTCGATGGTGATCTTGATCACCTCGTCATTGCTGGGCTCGATCAACTTTCTTGTCACCGCGATCAACATGCGCGCCCCCGGGATGTCGTTAGGCCGCCTCCCGGTCTTCTGCTGGGCGCAGATCGTCACCGCTGTCCTGCTGCTGCTGGCCTTCCCGCCGCTAGAAGCGGCGTCGATACTCCAATTGATGGATCGCGTGTTCCACACCAGCTTCTACATGCCAAAAGACCTCGTGATCCTGGGCAAGCAATACGTGGGATCCGGCGGCGGTCAACCGTTGCTCTGGCAGCACTTATTCTGGTTCCTGGCTCACCCCGAAGTCTATGTGCTGGTTCTCCCTCCGATGGGCATCGTCTCCGAAATCATCGCCAACAACACCCGCAAGCCGCTGCACGGATACAAAACGATGGTCGCCTCGATGATCGGCATTGGCATAATGAGTTTCTTGGTCTGGGCTCACCACATGTTCATCTCGGGAATGAGCCCGGTTCTTGGCAATTTCTTCTTGGTGACGACGATGATCATCTCAGTCCCGTCGGTCGCCATTCTGACCTGCCTGATATTCAGCCTTAAAGGCGCGTCCATCCGCTATAACGTGCCGATGCTTTTCGCCCTGGCGTTTCTTCCCCTTTTCGGTATTGGCGGGCTCACGGGATTGCCGCTGGGCCTCACCGTCACCGACATTTACCTGCATGACACCTATTACGTGATTGGGCATTTCCACTTCGTGGTGGTGACCGGATCGATCATCGCGCTCCTCGGCGGCGTCTATTACTGGTTTCCAAAATGGTACGGCCGCAAGATGAACGATACCCTGGGCCAGATCCATTTCTGGGGCTCGGTGATTTGCATGTGCGGTATTTTCCTGCCGATGTTCCCGATGGGATTGGCCGGTGCTTCGCGCCGCCTCTATGATCCGACCGCGCAGGTGCACAATCTTGGGGTTCAACCCTTGAACGTGGTTAGCACTTATTTCGCCTACGCGCTGGCGCTGTTCCAACTCCCATTCATCTATAACTTCTTCCATAGCATTTGGGCCGGCGAGAAAACCGTTGAAAATCCGTGGAAGGCCACCACTCTGGAATGGGCCTGCCCCTCGCCGCCGCCGCACGGTAATTTCACCCGCACACCTCGCGTCTACCGCGGTCCTTACGAGTACACCGCCCCAGGGCGTAAAACTGATTATTGGCCGCAAACCGACCCTTCATGAGGACCTTATGAACGCCATCGTGATGGACAATCCCGATACCCACAGTGGCGTCTCGAACGCCAAGCTCGGCGTCTGGCTGTTTTTGGCCTCCGAGGTCATGCTTTTCGCCACACTCTTCACGAGCTACATCGTCTTGCGCATGGGCTCGACCACCTGGCCTTGGGGCTGGGAGGCGCTCAACGTGCCCCTGGCAACACTCAATACGGCGATTCTGATCTCGTCCTCGGTGACAATCGTCATGGCCTACGCGAGGGTCTACGACCGAGACCGAACCGGGTTCCGGACTTGGATGGCTCTGACCTTGCTCCTGTCTTTTGCGTTCCTGGTGGTCAAAGCCTTCGAATACGGCCATGAGTTTCACCTTGGAATTGGACCTTCGACCAGCGTTTTTTACGCGGTCTATTTCACGATGACGGGCCTGCACGGAATTCATATCCTGGGGGGCATTCTGCTAAACGGAGCTCTCCTCGGCATGAGCTACTCCGACTCCTCGTGGAATGACCCGCTTTTCCTCGGGCGCGTCGAAGGTGCTGGACTTTACTGGCATTTCGTCGACATCGTTTGGATATTCTTGTTTCCGGCACTTTACCTGCTTTAGGAGAGTTAATGTCGAAATCGAACGCCATTGACCACGACGCGCATCGCCCGAATGCAACCTTATACCTGAAAGTGTTCGCCGCGCTGATGATCCTAACCGGCGTCACCGTCCTTATCTCGAAGTGGCATTTGCCGCGCCCGCAGGCCATCGCGCTGGGAC
Source organism: Elusimicrobiota bacterium (assembly GCA_031423795.1). Taxonomy (GTDB): domain Bacteria; phylum Elusimicrobiota; class Elusimicrobia; order UBA1565; family UBA9628; genus GWA2-66-18. The sequence goes on from JANPGH010000037.1 coordinate 28,500, forward strand.
TTTTCGTGGCGCTCATCAAAGCCAGCCTGGTCGGCGCGATTTTCATGCATCTTTGGGACGAGGATCGGTTGATCCACAAATTCCTGTACGTGACGCTCGCTTGCGCCTGCCTCATGGCGATCACGCTGACCGACGCCAGGCATTTGGTAGGTAAGATCACCATGCGTATGCCCGTCGCGCAACAGCATCCCGCCGAGGGGCACCCAGAGAAATAAATGTCCCTTAAGAATTTCCATCGGGTGTTCATCGTTGGCGCGTTCGGCTGTTGCGCGTTTCTAGCCGTGTGGGCTTCCGGCCGCAACGCGACCCAAACGGCTGTCCCACTCGTTGAATACGCCGCAATCGCGGGCATGATCGCACTCGCCCCTTATTCCATTTGGACGTTCAAGCATTTGCGATGAAAGCGCTTCTTGTGCTGGCCACGTTGCTCCACACGTCCTCTGCCCAGGCCTGTTCGGTCTGTTTCGGCGGGGCGGACGGACGCGGTGGACTCGCCCGCGGATTCTGGTGGGGCATCGTACTCTTGCTGGCGATCACGATGTCTCTTGTCGGCGCGATTGGCTGGACGTTATGGACCGTCGAAAATCGACGCGCGCGGACCAACGCGTGAAATATTACCTAGTCTTATCAAAGCCGCGAATCGCCCTCATGGTCGCAATGACCGCGGGCCTCGGCTGGGAGCTAGCCGGCGGGCGGTTGACGTCGGATTTTTTCGGCGTGATTTTCGGCACGATCTTCGCCTCAGCCGCCTCCGGCGCGCTCAATCAATGGTACGAGCGGCGTGAGGATGCACTGATGCGCCGCACCCTCGGCCGCCCGTTGCCTTCGGGCCGTATCAAGGCCTGGAAAGCGCTCCTTTTCGGTCTTGCTCTCGCCGTTCTGGGCCCCGTGCTGGTCGCCATGAACGGTGGAACGCTCGCGGGACTGCTCACGCTCGCCACTATCGTAATTTACGTCGGGATTTACACGCCCCTCAAAAAAGTGACGCCGCAAACGACCTGGATCGGCGCCGTCGCCGGGGCGATGCCGCCCCTCATCGGCTGGGCCGCCGCGACGGGCACCCTCGGACCCAAAGCCTGGGCATTGTTCGGTATACAATTCCTATGGCAAATTCCCCATTTTCTCGCGTTGTTTTGGATACATCGCGAGGATTTCGCCCGGGCGGGATTTCGCATGATGCCGGTCGTTTATCCTGACGGCAACACAACCGCCATTCAAATTGCCCTGCACTCATTCACCTTGCTGCCCGCGACTCTTCTTCCTGTGGTCCTAGGTATGGCCGGCACTCCCTATGCAGTCGGCGCGCTCGTGGTCGGCGTGGTTTTTCTCGGCCTGGGACTGCGCGCGAGTTGGACGATGGCCCACGCTGACGCACGAAGACTTTTTTTGGCTTCATTGGCCCACTTGCCACTTATTTTCGCGATGCTCTATTTCGGAGGAGTCTGACATGAACCGGGGTTTTGCACTCGCCGCACTCTTATCTCTGTCGTTTGCCGCTTGTTCGCGGCAAGTAACTTTGACCGACCCTATCGCCCGCGGTCAGCGCAATTTCGTAGGCCTCGGCTGCTCTCAGTGCCATATGATTGGAGACGTCGGTCATGAGTGGGGCCCCAACCTCACTCTGGTCGGCTTTCGCAAGAGTCCAGAATGGCTTGACACGTGGCTAAAGAATCCCCATACCTGGAATGCCCGCACCGTCATGCCCAATTTCAACCTGAGCGAAGGTGCACGCAAGGACCTGGTCGCCTACCTTTCGGCCCAAAAGGGCGGCGCCTGGGCAGTATACCCTTGGCGCACGCCCGAGGCGAAGGCGCTCACGAGCATCCAACGCGGCGAGCTGATCTTCAATAAGGCCGGGTGCGTCGCCTGCCACGGCCAATTCGGGCATGGCGGCTATCCGAACAACAACGTCGCCGGCGGCGTGATTCCCACTTTGACCTTGGTTTCCGAGGGCTACACCAAGGCCGAGCTTCACACGAAGATTCATAATGGCCAAGTTTCGATCCCCGCCGACGCGTCCGCCCCCAAACCCATGCTCTTCATGCCGAAATGGAGCGAACAGCTGACTCCCGCTGAAATCGACGCCGTCGTCGAGTATCTCTTCACCTTGAAGCCAAAACCAACCGCGGGATCTCCCGCCTCTAAGGACGATTTCTAAGCCTTCTTCTTTTGTTCGGTAATAATGATGCAATACGAGAAAAGTACAATTGTGGTCAATGAGGACCCCATGAGCAGTCCGGCCAAAGATTCCCCCAATGAGCGCTCCAAAATGAGCCCCCCCTCTTCCCAGACGGCGATTCTCAAGATCGACGGCAAAGAAATCGAGTTGCCGATCATCCTTGGCTCTGAGGGCGAACGCGCGATCGACATTTCCGAATTGCGCTCCAAATCAGGCTTCATCACTTACGACAACGGCTATATGAACACCGGCGCGTGCCTGTCCGCGATCACGTTCCTTGACGGTGAACGCGGGATTCTTCGCTACCGCGGCATCCCGATCGAGCAGTTGGCCGAGCAGTCGACTTTCGTTGAGACCAGCTACCTTTTAATTTACGGTCGCCTCCCGAACAAGAAGGAACTCGACGCCTTTACGACCAACATCACCCGCCACACGATGCTTCACGAGGACATGAAGCATTTCTACGAGGGTTTCCCACGTGACGCGCATCCGATGGCGACACTCGCCTCGGCGATCAGCACGCTTTCGACTTTCTATCAGAATGAACCCGGCCGCCAAATTGGCGGCAAGGACATCGATCTATCCATCTATCGCCTGCTCGGCAAGCTCCCGACCATCGCCACTTACTCTCACAAGAAATCCATCGGCCATCCCTTCGTCTACCCCGACAACAGCCTCGATTATTCAGCCAATTTTCTCAAGATGATGTTCGCTGTCCCGGCCGAAAGCTACCAAGTCGACCCACAGGTGGCAAAGGCGCTGGACCTGCTCCTGATCCTGCACGCCGATCACGAGCAAAACTGCTCGGCCTCGACTGTGCGCATGGTCGGCTCCAGCCGCGCGTCCCTGTTCGCCTCGGTTTCTGCCGGGATCTCGGCCCTCTGGGGCCCGCTACATGGCGGCGCCAATCAGGAAGTCATCGAGATGCTGCAATTCATCAAGGACAACGCCATCGCTCCCAAGGATTTCCTCGCCAAGGTCAAGAACAAGGAAAACGGCGCGCGCTTAATGGGCTTCGGCCACCGCGTCTACAAAAATTTTGATCCGCGCGCCAAAATCATCAAGAAAGCCTGCGACACCGTGCTCAACAAGCTCGGGGTCGCTGATCCCCTGCTTGATATCGCCAAACAGATCGAAGAAGCCGCTCTACGCGACGACTATTTCATTTCCCGCAAACTTTACCCCAACGTCGACTTCTACAGCGGCATCATTTACCGCGCCGTCGGCATACCGACCAGCATGTTCACGGTGATGTTCGCCATCGGACGCCTTCCGGGCTGGATCGCCCAGTGGAAAGAAATGAATGAATCCCCTAATTTCAAGATTGGCCGCCCCCGCCAAATCTACACCGGCCCGACGGAAATGTCCTACGTCCCCCTGGGCCAACGCCGTTAAAGCGTGGCAATCGCCGCCGACACCTTACTGACGCAGGTCCGCTCGACCGCTCCTTTTTTATTCGCGGACGACGAATTCACTGGACCTTCATACCGATACATCAATCTTTTGCGCTCATACGACGGCCGCGATCTGAACGCCTCCAGGTACTACTCCTTCTGTCTAGCCGCGCATTGGGCCACCGCCGGCACCTTTGTTCCGACCGACGTGGACAACGCCATCCGCTGGCGCCTTTGGCAAGAAATTTCGACGAATCTGGTCGTAGCCCAGGTCGAAATCGTCCTCGAAGCACTGTCATGGGACTATCGACCGGCAACTGCTCGGCTGATCCTATGGCCAGATGGTCGCCGCCTGTCGACCCATGAAGGGACCTGGTTTTCCGTCGCTGTGGGAGCGTATAGCGCAGCGCAGCGCGCCAAGCGCCCACAACTTGCCGATCGCGTCCTTGCCGCCATTCGGACGGAGGCAGAGCGCGAACGCGCCCTTTTCGCCGAGATCGCAGAAGGCCACGACGCTCTCACTACGCTCAAGGCCTGCGCCTTGATCGCCCATAATTTTGGCGATCTCGATCGCGTCGCCGATCAATGGGAACTTACCGATGACGATCCTTTGAAGCGTGAATTTTATGACGCCGCCGAACCAGGTTCTCCTCTATTTGGAGGACTACTCGGCTGGGCAGGTGACATCTACCAACGCTTTCTCTCCGCCGATAACCACCGTCACTACCCTTTACGCGCGCCTCGCTGCCTACGCCGCAGCGAGCGATTACTTTTACCCGTTGGCCCCTTTTTCGACGATTGGGGCCGAACCGTCGCTCGTCACCCCGATCTCTCTCGCGAGGACGTCGCCGAAGTGGTCAGGGCCTTACTAGATGGCTGGGTGCGCTTAAAAGAACCCGTCGGTTATGCGCGCGCCTTGACCGGCATCGTAGAGGTCTTTCCCGGCGGCCGACGAGATTTGGGCCGCCTACTTCCCGGAACCGACCGGCGCATGCTCGAATCCGGCCGACTCAAATCGCTAATGGATGTAGATCAACCTCGGTATGAAGCCCAGTGGTGCGGCCGCTTAAGGCAGATCGCGAGGCTCAGTGAAGTCTTGTAATTAATGGTATAAAGGGCTTAGGTCTTTTGCGGCGGCTCCGTAGGCCCTTCGACCTTTGATCCGTGCGCGCCGTACGAATATCCTATAGCGATGAACAAATGCCTCACGCTTCGTCGCGTCGCCGCGAGCCTAGTGGTCCTCCTCGGCTCGTCTTCCGCGGCTTTCGCTCATCTCTCGCGAACACATGCCGTCTCGCAGGCATGGGTGGCGCAAATCACCGCCGTTTTCTCAAACGTAGGCGCCGTCCCCATGGCGAAAATGGGACGTGAAGCCAGATCTTTATCGATTCCACTTCTCAGTCAGCTCGATGAAAAAAGAAAGGTGGTCGATTTCGCCTCCAGACCGTTCATATTGGCTCCACTTATCAAGGCGCTTGAAACTCTCCATGCAAGGAAATACCCAACGCCGCTCATTGAGCTGACGCCGGAAAGCTTTGCATCCTTGGATTCCGACGCACTTCGTAGCGAGGCTCTCATCGACGCAGCGATAATTGCGGAATCAATAGCAGCCGATGAAGCCGATAAAGTGCTCGCGGCTTATCGCGAGGGCGTGACCAGAAAGAATGTGCAGAAGCTTCTGACCGCCGTGCAATTCGCCAGCCGCAACTCACTTTATCTCGACCAACAGCGCATCACAGACTTGTCGGCCGCCTCATCCGGCTTGACGCAGTTCAAAGAGAGGCGAAACGCGGCTTTAAAAGATTTTGCGCACGAACTTGCAGGGAAATACGTAAATGGAAAAATAACGCCGGAGACTCTCTTCAGTTGGCATGATGGCGCGCTATATGTCGCCGATGTCAGCTTGGAATCCCAGGATGCCCCCTTTGCGGATATTATTGCCTCGAGAATTTCCGCCCTCAAATCTGTTCAACGCGGCCCGTGGGTCGCTGACGAGGCTCGGCTGCACATTGCCGCACTCACTCAGCCACAAGTTCGAATGAAATTGGGTGAAGGCCGGATTAGTACTTTTAATGATCAACTCACGGATATTCTCCACAGCTCCCTGACGCTCAATCCTGGAGAACGCCGCCTTGCGCGCGCACATGCTCGACTCCGCGCACTGCGCTGGCGCGACATGATCTTGGCAATATCTGATTTCGCGACCATCCTGGACGCCCATGTCCGTCATTTTGTCGTCGCTGGGCCTAATTCGATCAAGGCGAGGGCAGAGCTCATCATACTCAATGGCCACGAAGACGACATCCCCATGCTGTCATGGAAGCAATTACAGGTCGCACGCAATACGATCCTCGATCGCTTAAAATACGGTCAAATTTTTTCTGGTCTCTTCTTTGTCGCTGGTGCCGCTTACGCGTTTTTCGATCTTGCCAAAAATGGATATACGCCGCTTTCGCCCTTCATCGTCTTCGGCGTTTCCGTCCCGGTATTGTTCCTCCTCATCTTCCATTGGCTCACGAATCGCTTCCAAACCGATGAGCAATTCAAGCAAGTCGAAAGCCACATCCAGACGCTGCAAAAGAAACTCCCAGAACGTCCTCAGCCTCCCGTCGCCGAGGCTTCCCCTGTGAGTAGCGTCCATACGGCGGGATCCAGCGTCCCCGCTTGAGCTGACAGCCAGCCAAGCAGGCTGTGCTTGCGCTCTAGTGCGAGGCGACGGTCGGATCCCAGGGGCAAAGTTTCGGTCAAATGGTGGACGAAACTCCAGGCCCGTGCGTTCAAGGTTGGATCTGGAATACGATCGAACACCGGCGGCAATACGCCGGTCGCAATGCGGTCCAAATAGGCCGGACCGACGGCCAGGTTTGCCTCCATCCAGCGAAATATTTTTATTGCTTCTTTGATTTTGCCCGTCGCCAACGCAGCTGTTCCGAGAGCAACGGCATCATCCAGAAGTAATCGCGGATCGCCTCTGTGCGCGGCCACGTTAAACGCCGTAAACGCCGTTTGCAAGGCCGTTTTCGCATAGCGCTTCTGCCTCAATGACGCGGCGCCACAACTAAGCACGGCGCGAGAAAGTTCAGCGGTTTCTCCGATACGTGCGCGCCCGAATTCACGCATACCGGATAAAACGAAACTGTCGAATTCATCGCCGTCGGTCGCGCGATAGTTCTCGGGATCGAACGCCCAGCCGGAAAGCCAGCCCTTCCAGCCGCCGAATTGATTAGAACGGAACTCCCGGTCCAAGAAACCCAGAAGACGCTGCGCCTCTTGCGGATGAGCGCCGCATAACGCGTCCATGGCTCCGGCCTGCTCGACGCTGCGCTTTTCCAGCGCCGCCGGTGTTCCGTCCGGATTGGCCGACCGCCAAAATCCTCCGTCCTTGGGGTCCTGGAAAATCAGCAGTCCTTTCGTCGCCTCCGGAGACAATTCACGCGCCCACGGAAACGGCAACTGCTGCAGGGCACGAATTCTCTCGAAACGGGGATATCGGGGGCCATGCTGGTCGAACGTGCGGCGTTGCGGGTCCCAGCTCGCCGAAAGTGCCGTGCGCGCCGCGAGCTCCACAGATTCCGGTCGCGGCGGCGGTCGGATCTCGAAACGACTATCCGTCTGAGATCTCAACGCGGAAGACGATGCGGCCTCGATGCGCGCTCGCTGTTCTTTTTTAGCGACACGGTCCGATAACGTCTGTACCCAAGCTCGAAACGTCGCCGATGATGCGGGGATGCCCGCGTCGAGTGGCATGCCGTTGGGCATCAAGATCGCCACCGTGGGCCAGCCACCGGCGCGATAGCGACGGTCTAAATCGGGGTATATCTCTGACTTGACACGGATTGGGACGAAGATGTCGATGACGAACTGAGCGATCTCGGGATCGGCGAACAATGCAGACTCCAGGCGCGCCGTTGTCGCGCCATACGATGGGCCCAAATATAGCAGCACCAGCTTTCCTTCGTGCTCTGCGCGCAGGAACGGCTCCCGTCCCCATTCGGAAAAGACCAGCCGATTAGGCGGGTCCGACCAACTACCGCGCACTGCGTGAGACATCGACGCTCCTCCGAAAATCCAATCTGGAGCGTCGGCCCTTCCCGAAAGAATGATCAACGCTCCCGCCAAACCGCAAATCGCCATCACCGCACCGGCTGCGATCATCACGTTGGCGTTGATCCGCTTCGATCGCGCTTTTTCTTCGGGCGTTTTCTCCTTCTTCATCGTTCGGACGACAATACTCTTTGCAGTAGCGCTGGATCCTCAATCGGCAAGCCGCAGGCGCCCGAGATGCAGACATATGCCGCCGCACGGGCACGGAGGTGGATGGCCGCAGCCACTGGAACGATTTCGGATAGTCGCTTGTGCGTTGCCGATGTAAAGGCCGCGGTAACGAGATTGGGCTGCAGACCGGAGCGCGCGACGGCGAGTAGTTCGCTGCCTCCCGGCAGGTTAGATCCCGCGACGAGGACGGATTTCGTGCCGATGAGGGCGCGGTCCAAAATGGACAGAAAATAGGACATCGACATCGGCCGTTCCGCCGCCAGTGCGGAAAATCGTTCGATCGTCGCGTCTGCATAGTCACGGAATTTCGCGGCTCCGGTCAGGGAATGAAGCCGCAAAGCGACCCCGGCAAGGACCGCGCTCGCCGATGGCTCGACTCCGTCGTGATCCTCCAAGGGGCGGGCGAAGAGTTCTTTGGCATCGCCCACGGCGGTTTGGAATAGGCCGCCACCGGGCGCGGCGAATCTCGCCAAGGCGGCCTCGGTCAAATCCACGGCCCATGCGAGCCGCTCCGGATCAAAACCGGCTTCATATAAGTCGCACAGTCCGCAAGCCACATAGGCATAATCGTCCGCCATCCCCGACACCGCGCATTCGCCGTCGCGCCAGCGATGCCACAGCGCGCGGCCGTCCCCTCCGGTCATTTCGCGGCGCAAGAAATCTGCGGCGCCTTCGGCAAGGCTCAGCAGGGCGGCATCGCCGGTCGCGATGAACGCGCGGGAAAAACCGCTGAGAGCCAGTCCGTTCCAAGAAGCCAGGCACTTGTCGTCGCGCTGCGGTCGCGGGCGGCGGTCGCGGATCGATCTCAGCCGGTCGCGAGCGCTTTCGGATTGTGCTTCGTGCAATTCGTTGGGCATGCGGTCATAGGGGATATTCTTACCGCGTAATTCGTCGTTGGGATCGGCCAAGGCGTTGCCGTCGGACACGATGTCGTAGCGCCGGCAAAAAGCCGCGGCTTGGGCACCGAGCGCCTGTTGAATTTCGGCCTCCGTCCAGACATAAAAAGCCCCTTCCTGGGCGTGTTGGTGGGACCCGCCGCTGCCATCGCCTGCCAATTCCGCCGGCACACTGTCAGCGTCTTCAGCGGAAAAGAAGCCGCCGTGCTCACCGCGCAAGTCGCGGCGCAAATACTCCGCCGTATGGTTCAGCGCTCTGCGCAGCTCCGTGTCGCCGGTCGCCAGCACGGCGTCGGCCAAGTTTTCCAGCAGTTGCGCGTTGTCGTAGAGCATTTTCTCGAAGTGCGGGACGCGCCACTGCGCGTCCGTCGAATACCGATGGAAACCGCCGCCGATTTGATCGAAAATCCCTCCCCGACACATTGCACGCAGCGTCTCGACGGCCATAGATTTGGCGGTGGCATCGCCGACGGAGGCGCGCCGATGCAATAAAAATCGTTGAATCGCCGGCATCGGAAATTTCGGCGCAGGCGAAAATCCGCCCAGCTGCGCATCGAAGGCTTCCGCAACCGCGAGGTCTGCTGCCACTAAGAGGCTTTGTGACGGCTTGAGGCCCTTCTCGCTCTCACGACAAACGTAGCCGCGGACGGACTGGGTCAAGCGTTCCGCGTCGGTCTCGATGTCCGGCCGCCGCGTCGCCCATAACTCCGAAATGCGCTCAAGCAACTCTGCCCAACCCGGCCGGCCCCACCTCGCTCCTGGTGGGAAATAGGTTCCCCCGAAAAAAGGTTTAAGCTGAGGAGTGAGGAAGACGTTCAATGGCCAGCCCCCTTGGCCAGCCATCGCCTGAACCGCCGTCATGTAGATCTTGTCCACGTCCGGCCGCTCCTCGCGGTCCAATTTGACGCAGATGAAGCGATCATTCATCAGGGCGGCAATTTTTGGATCTGAAAAACTCTCACGCTCCATCACATGGCACCAATGGCAGGTCGCATAGCCAATTGATAACAGCAGCGGACGGTCGGACTGCCGCGCGGCAGCAAAAGCCTCCTCGTTCCAAGGCCGCCAATCAACGGGATTGTCTTTGTGCTGGAGCAGGTAGGGGTTTTTCTCCAACGCCAGGCGATTGGGCATAAGCTTAGCGCCCGCCTAAAGCCAGGCCCGCGCGGAGAAGAAAAAATCCCCCAACGAGGCTTGCCGCCAAGTATGCGCCGGCGCGCGAAGGGGCAACCCGGACAAGTGCGTCGAATTCAAACATCAACGCAGAAAACGTCGTGTATCCCCCGCAAAAACCGGTCATAAGTAGGAGGCGGGCGTGTGGTCCGCCGAGTCCGCGGCGGCGGATCATCGCGTCGAATAGTCCGATCAGAAAGCATCCGGTCAAATTCACGATCAACGTCGCCCAAGGCCATGCTAATCCCAAAAAACGGAGAAAAAGATCATTGATTGCGTATCGTCCCAACACACCGGTCAAGCCGCCGGCGCCAAGAAAACCGATCGTTTCGAGCACATTGAATTCTATCATCCTACCCAGGTCAATGATATAATCGCGCAGGGAAATGATCTTCTCTCAAGCTGTTTTTTTGATCCTCGCGCCGCTTTATGCTTCCGCTTTCAACTTCGGAAGCGCGATTCTGCCCCTGCCTGGGTATGCCGCCGACGGCGGATTCTCCCGACCGGATTCCCGCCTAGCGGCTCATCCTGGAGAAGGCGCTTTCCCGTTGACCTGTCGCCAATTCGACGGTGAATACGACCCCCTAGACTCATTCGGCTCCCGCGAAGACGACCTTCGCGACGCGCTGGCCTCGCCCCCGTCATCTGCGGCCTTGCAGGCGGGATTACGCGCGCCCGGCTCGCTGACTCGAATGGCGGCCGTGCGCAACGCTTCTCGACCGCGCGGCGTGCAATCTGTTCCATACTTGGCGGCACTGATGCTCCGGCTTGACGAGCCCGTCTCCTTACGCGCCACCGCAGCACTCGGACTTGGGCGCATTGGCGACGGCATCGCGATCAATGCGTTAGTCGAGGCGTTGCACGATCCCGCGCCGGAAGTCCGCTACGCGGCCGCACTCTCGCTTGGCCGCATGCCCGCAGACGGCGTGGCGACTAGGCTCGAGCGCGTCCTCTTGGAGGATCCTGCGTGGCAGCCGCGTTACGCCGCCGCAATTTCCTTGGGCCGCGGACACCGCGCGTTCTCCGCAACACCGCTAGCCGAATCTCTCACCGGCGATCCGGCTTGGCAAGTGCGCCAACAAGCGGCCCGGTCTCTCGAGGAGATCGGCACGAAGCACGCCGCGCATGCCCTGGTGCTGGGATTAAAAGACCCGGAACCGGTTGTTCGCGCTGCCTCCGGAGAGGCGCTGGCTAACATCGGCAATTCTGACCAACGTCGCTTGGTGACCGATGCCCTACACGTCGAGCCGGACCCGTCCGTGCGCGCCGTCTTAGCACGGGCGAGTTTGCGCGCGCACGGCCGCTAATGTTTGCCGGCCGCTACCGCCTCGTCCAAGAATTTTAACAACCGCGGACGGAAATCCACGCCTTTAGCACCAAACGCCTCCGTATGATTAGTTCCCGGCACTTCCCAGAACGTTTTCGGCTCACTCATAAGATCGTACAGGCGCCGGCCTTCTTCATACGGAACCACCGGATCGTTGCGGCCATGGAGCATTAGTCCGTGCCACGCGCCGATAGGACGAGAAGGTGGAGTCCAGCACGATCACGCGCACGTTCTGGCCTCCGTCGCGTACCAGTCCGGCCAAGGCCAAGGCGCCCCCCATGCTCTGACCGATCACCGCCAATGGAGTTGCCGGGGTGCGGGTCCGGGCATACGACAAAGCGGCAGCAGAATCCCGGACGGCGCCCGAAACCGACTTACTGCCTCCCGAGGCGCCATAGCCGCGATAATCAAAAGTCATTACGTTCCATCCTTCCAACGCAAGCCAATAGACATACAGGTAGTGAGAGGTTATGTTCTCTCCGTTCCCGTGGAATTGGATCACCGTCCCTTTGACCGGAGATCGCGCCGCCGGGAACCAAAATGCGGTCAATTCGATTCCGTCGTCCGCGCGAAAATGAATAGTCTCATACGTGGCACCGACGCTTTCAGGTCGTGAATAAAGCACGCGATCGGGCTGGAGGAAGACGTTGGTGCAGGCGCAGAGGAAGCCGCCGGCGAGAAGTGCTGCAGACCTAATGGTATAGGACCGCATATAACCCCGCTTCGCTATAATGTCCGCGCAGCACTCCTTCCGCGCGCACAGCCAGGTTGCGGCGCGGAGTGTAGTTTATGCCGAGTCGGACTCGGTGTGCGGGAGTATGGTCACCGAACGCTCGCCCCGTCAGCGCGCCGTCTAAAAGCAAATTGAGCCTATCCATGACCCTGACCGCCGCACCGCCCCTCATCGCCGCGCCAATCGCAAACCCTTCTTTGAAAGCGGCACCAACGTATCCTTCCGTCTGAACAAGACCGTAAAGGATCGCTCTTTCGCCGACTTCCGTTGAAAGCCCGGTTCCCGCATGCCCTTCGTATGTCAAGGAGCGCGAGGGTGTTTTCCCGAGCTCGAAGGCGGTCTCTAAACCTGTTCCCGCGCTCCAAGATGGCTTGCGCGTCCATGAATCCCATGGTCCGATCGAAAGTATTTCGACCAGGCGCGCTTCGCGGACATACAGCTGTTTAGCGCGCTGATCATAGCGAAGCCGCCAGCTGAAGCCTTCGATCGCAGCACCCGGAGGATATCCATAGGGGCGGTCGAGCATGTCGTGGTATCCCGGCCTCCATGCGAGTTCGACGAATGCGCCTTTGCGACCCGCCCCTGCGCCAAGTGACAGCCGATGGCGCAAGTGTCCCTCCTCGGGCGGCGCCGCCCAGGCCGGCGGACGCACTGGAATCGACGCGACGTCCAATTTCGCCCGGCGCAAGAGAATCGGATGCTCGCGATCGCGCACCGCGGCGACGACGTCCGGCGAAAATCCGAATTTATACAGGATGCGGTCCTGTGCCGCATCGAGGACAAGTGCGCGGCGCTCAGCCGGCATGCGCGCGGTCAAAAGGTCCCCTTCTTCCACGCGGCCCTCCGCATAGGCCACGGCGGCGGCACGTTCCGCGCCATCCAATAATTTTCGGCGCTGCAACATCGACGTCGCATGGGAGGGTCGGAAAACGGGCGGAGCGGCCAGTCCCGGCTGTCCGTGTACGGCAAGTAACGTGTCGACAGGACCGACGATCGCCGGAGAGTTCGGCATCAATGATAGCCTCGGTGCGGCGGCTTCCAATGCCGGCATCAATTGATACGAGCAGTTTTTCGAAAAGAAGTAATAAGGGAACTCGACTTGGCCCATTTCCCACGCATGCGCGACCAAACGATCGACCTCCGCCGTGGACAAGAAAAGAGAATACTCCCACAAATCCCGATTCTCGACGTCGTTATATTCCGCGATTTTCATGTAATAGGGCATCGCGCCGTATTTTCCCGGATAGAGACCGAACAGCCCCTTGAAGGCGAAGAGCACGCCGGAATCGGGACCGGTCTCGGCGGAGAAATTCAACGTGTTGTCCCTGAGCCTGTCACCGTTGGTCGATTTGCGCTCCAGTCTTAAGAAAGTGTGGCCGAACATCGACGACGGATTGGCCATATAGGACGACGCAAAAATCAAAGACGCAGCACCCGCGTCCATCAGACGCCGCCAATCGACAAAGGCGGCGCACTCGTCGGCGGGGAAGTCGCGCGGATCCAGGCTCAATTGTTCTCTGATCCAGGCGACGCGGGCCGGAAAACGGCAGCGCACGCCGTGCCCGTTCGGCTGGTCGGGCGCAGCAAGGGCGACAATTTCCGCCTCTAATTCGATCTGAGGGTTATGAACGGACGCAGAGCTCAGGAAAAAAATGATGCCGGCGTCGCTGTGCCACGTCCCGCGCCATCCCGTCTGTTTCCAATGCCCCAACCTTAGCCACTGGGGATCGTCAGCCATGCGCTGCGATCGCGCGCGGGCAACAGCTTGGTCGACTGGCGAGGCCGAGGCCGCGCCGGCGCTCAAGGCCAAAAAAAGAAGGAGGCGGACGGCTCGAAAACCGTCCGCCCCCTTTTTCACGACGAACGCCTCAGACGCCGCAGGCCTTGGCCATCGCGCTGTCAGAAGAGATTTCCTGGTCCAGATTCAGGAGGAATTCCTCGGACGTCGTGGCCGCGCTGGGAAGAAGCTTTTCATAGCGTGCCTTGGCGAACGCCTGGAACGACGCGGCTTTACAGCCGCTCATCGCGGCCAAAGAGGCCGTGTAGGAACCTTCTCCGGCGGCCAGCTCCTTGCCGATCGCACGGAAGTTGGTCGCGGTGAAAACCTCCCGTTCCTTCGACGCCTTGATCAGACCACCCGACGTGCAGCCGAGCGTTCCGGTCGTGATGCCGAACGTTTGGTTTCCGGAGGTACCATTGGTCGTCGCGGCCAGGATTTGGTGCACCGGCTTGTCTTCGGTGAAAAGCAAGCTTCCCAGACCGCATCCTGCGTCCAAATGACTGCCGGCACGGGCAACTGAACTGAGTGCAGCGACGGCGATGAGGACGTACATAGTCCGCTTCATCATTAAGCCTCCTGTCTGGATGTCCCTTCTCCCGCATGGCGGGCCCGCCAAGATTATCGATTGGCGGCCCAACTGTCAACTGTGCTTATTACGGATGACCGCTCTTATTTTGACTTCGCCTTTTTTGCGGGAGCGTCCGCCTTTTTCACGTTGCCGGCGATTTCCAAAATGATTTCAACTTTTTCTCCGACGAGCAAGCCGCCACTGTCCAGGGTCTTGTTAAACGTGATGCCCCAATCCTTGCGGTTGATCGTTCCGCGCGCGGTGAATCCGGCCGTCTCGTTGCCCCAAGGGTCCTTGTCGACGCCGCCTATTTCGAGCGCCAGCTCCACGGGATGGCTCTGTCCGTGCATGGTAAGGATGCCGTTCAGGGTCGCGTGGTCATCCTTGATGTCGGTCACCCCGGTGCTCCTGAAGGACATCGACGTCGAAACCGTCACGTCGAAGAAATCCGCGCTCTTCAAGTGCTTGTCACGCGCCTCATTGTCCGTATTGACCGATGCGGGATCGATGGCGGCCTCAGCCTTCCACGACTTGCTGTCTTTTGGGTCGTAGCTGAAACTTCCCGTAAACGATGTAAAACGACCCGTGACCTTTCCCGTGACGTGTTTGACTTTGAAGCCAATCTGGGAGTGTGCGGCGTCGATCTCGAATTCCTTGGCGGTCGACGACAGGGCCAAGGTTGCGACGGCAAGAACGGCGATGATGGATTTGCGCATGTAAGCCTCCTGAGTTCTCATGTTTTATCGTATAAGGGATCTATTTGTAACCAAAATGGTTTCGTTTGTCAATGCGGTCACGGCTTGATCATCACGTGTGTTCCGATGAAACTGCGTGAATACAGACGCCGCGCCGTTGCCCTCGGCAACTCGAGGCATATATGCGGATAATTCTCGTGCTCGGGGCGTTTGAGAGCGGGTCCGTGCAGGATGAGCCCCTCTTTCGTGAACATGACTGCCTCACCCAGCGCACTCGCGCGCGCCGATGTTCCCACCTGCGGCGGCTGCCAATCCAAACGGCCATCGATCTGCTCAGATTTTCCGCGCTCTGTGTGTGCGTATCTTTCCTTTGAGATGATCGTCGCGAGCATCAGGGACGCGCTGATAGGGTTGTTGACGATTCTTGGTTTTTGCCCCCCGAGCGGCCATGTCTCATATGCCTGTTCACCGCGCATAATTTGCACGCGATCGTTCGCGAGGTCGACCAACAGATACGTGGTCATTATTTCCCATTGCTTCTCAAGCAGGCGTTTTTCTTCCGAAATGGCCAGGCCGCCTTCGAACAGCACGCGGCGCGAGCGCGAAAGCGTCGCGGCATTTTGTTTCGCCTGGGCCAAATCTCGTGCCAAAGAATCGCGCATGGTCTGGCGTTGCGCCAACTCCGCCTCTTGGTCCTCCAACGCGACCAAGACCGCGTCACGATCCGCCGACGCCACCCGGATTCGGCCGGCAACCCAAGATTCCAGCCCCATCGTCGCCGCCACAGTCAGAACTCCCACGGCAATCAAAACAGGCATGGAAACGCGTCGCGCTAAGCTGGCGAGAAAGCCAATCATCGCGTCGGTATTACTTTTCATTCAAAAATATACACGCGAGTTCCTAGGGGTACTGATTGGTACAAGTTCTCGAGGTCGGCGGACCCGACTCGCACACAGCCATGGGAGGCGCGCCGCCCCAACAGCTCCTCCGACTTTGTGCCGTGAATCAGGTACCCATCGCCAAGATTCAGGAAATAGGCTCCCAGTTCGCCTTTAATGAACCGCGAAGCATCTTCCGGAGGAGGAATCGGCTCGCCTGCTTCAACGAAGGCCCAATCTGGCTTGCGCCATTTGGGATTGGTTCCCTTGCCGATCACGCGAAATTCGCCCCGCGGTGTTACGAATTCCCAACGTTGACCGCTTTTTTTATCGGCGAGCGAGCCGCCGCGCCCGACGGAAACATCAGCCGACCAGAGCAGTTGCAATCCTCGTTTGACATAAAGTTTATTGGCCTTGGCGTCCACGACGACGTGGAGCGCTCCCTTTAAGCGTTTTCCGACTTGCATTCGAAGCACCGTGGCTTCGCTCTCGATCGCCTTTTGCGTACGCAAATAGCCCTTGTCTTCTGGAAGAATGTTGGGAAGACCCTGCAGAAACTCTGCATCACGTGACTGCGCCTGGGCCTGGCGAGAAAGGTCTGCGAGCCGGCCCGCTCCACGTTCTAAGGAGGCCGCAGACCGCTCCAACGTGTCGTTCACAGCGGCGAGACGTTCTGCGGCTCGAACGGCCGAACATACGCGAACGCTGAACCCCCCCAACCACAACGCCAGTCCCAACGGGTAAAGGGTCCGGCCGAACGGTGTCTCGTTCACGGTTCGGGAATCTCGTCGACGTCAGTCGAGGCGGCCGCCCTCATCCGGGCACCGTCAGCCGTGATCGCCGCCAGCGCGTGAACGACCGCTGACGCGGCTTCGTCCGCCGTGCGAAATGACGTGCCGTGCGGACGAACTGTGGCGTGAAGGATCGAGTCCCCGGACGAGGTTGTAATCACCTGAACATCGATCTGCCGCCAATCAGCCACCGCCGCCAGGAAGACAACAACATCGCCTCCCGTCACGCGCTTAATCTCTTCTAGAACGCGAGGATTGGAGGCCGTTTCCAGCCCTAAACTTGAACCGGCGACGACGCTGTCGGCTTCCATCAAGTCAACGCCGAGCATCCCTCCGGCGTCGAGCCGTTCGGTTAATTTCCGCGGCAATTGCGCGCGAATATATCCCTCGCCCACGATCGGCGCGATCGCAAATACCTTAGCACGCGCGCCGCGGGCCTGACTGATCGTTTCGACGCGCGTGGCATGGAGCATGCACGCCGTTAAGATACCAACAAGCCCCAGGGGCAGATATCGTTTCACCCGTGTATTCTATTGCGTGGTTTGACGATCGTCCAGTAAATTCGGTACTGCGCGATCAGAAGACGATAATTTAATATGTTGCCCATTGCCTTGGTATAATTCAACGCCGACCGAAGAGGAGACCGCCATGAGATCGACGTTGCCGAGACCGTGCGTTTTCGTGTCCGCTGGCTTCTTCTTTTTGACGATAGCCATCGGCTGCGTGGGTTCTCCGGCTGCCGGCGCGGATTGGGAAGTGCTCATTCAGGACCTCAAGTCGCCGGCCAAAGCCGACCGAGTGGCCGCGATTCGAGGCTTGGCAACTCTCGGCCAGGCACGCAGCTGCCCGCAGCTTTGCCGAATGCTGACAAATGATTCTGAACCCGAAGTCCGCCTGGAAGTGGCTAATGCCTTGCGACTGATCCCTGGTAACGACCCGATTTCTGCCCTCGGCGAGGGCCTCGAGGATGAAGATCTGCATGTCCGCTTGGCAGTCGTGGAAACTCTTCGACTTCGCCCGGAATCCGCTACCCTGCCCCATTTGTCCAGGGCGCTAACCGATCCCAATCCAGCCATTCGATTATCCGCAGTTCTCGCGATGGGTACCAAGCTCCCTGCGGATCGTGCCGATTTGCTGCAGCCCTCTCTGCAGGATTCAAATGCGCGCGTTCGCGAAGCCGCCATCTACTCGTTGGGTGCGACCGGCGGTGAAAAGTCCGTCGCCATATTGGCACGCCTACTCTTAGGCAACCTGCCGAATAAGAGCAAAGCCTTGGCCGCAGAAATGCTTGGGGTCATGGGCACTCGCCGCGACATCCCGGAGCTGATTTTGGCGCTCCCCCAAGCCGATAAATCGATCTTGCGCCCCGCCCTGGACGCCGCAATCTTGAAGATTATCTCCCGTCAGGATCGCCGCGATATAGCCGAAGGTCCCGCGAAGAAAGAGCCCGTGCGATTGGTGGAACCTGAGCCTGCGCGAAAGAATGACGCGACTGCCGTCGTGA
Source organism: Elusimicrobiota bacterium (assembly GCA_031423795.1). Lineage (GTDB taxonomy): Bacteria > Elusimicrobiota > Elusimicrobia > UBA1565 > UBA9628 > GWA2-66-18. The sequence continues at coordinate 46,693 of JANPGH010000037.1, forward strand.
CCCTAAAAAATCAGACTACTTCGATCGAATTCCGGCTGAGTGACCCGACGGCAACAGAAGTACTCCTCGCCGCGTCCTTTCTTCATGGTAAACCTCAGAAAATGATCCGGAGCAGGGATGGCAACTGGACGTTGAGTTACAATTTGCCACCGGGCCAATACCGCTACCTGTTCGTCGTTGACGGCAAGCGCGTGCCCGATCCTCAAAATCCCAGCCTGGTCCGCGGCGTATCGACGATCACTGTCGGGAAATAGCCGAACGATTCCGTCGCAACGGCCTACGCCTTGATCCGCCGTGTGAGATCGATGAGTCGTTCCGTCATTTTCTTGATCGCCGCCAATCTCTTTGCATCGGAAAACGATCCGTCGGCTGCGAAAACGGTGTGGGCGCTTGGAATCGCCACCTGGGGTGCATGACCCAGGTCTCGGAAATTTTCCCCGAGAATGAATAATCCCACGGAACAGCCCCAACAACGTCAGCGGCGCCGTCGTATTGTCGGCGCCGGATTTTCATCCCGCCAACGACGGCGGGCTGAAAACCTGTAAC
>JANPGH010000038.1:0-2763 GCA_031423795.1 Elusimicrobiota bacterium
CGAGGATATCCCCTGGTCGACGATGGCCAAGATTCTGACCGTGGCGCGGTTCTGCGAGCCGTCAAGCGAACTGCACATTGCCAAAGACTGGCTGCGCAAGACAGCGCTGGCCGACATTCTGGGCGTCAACGAGGAAAAGATCAACGAAAACCGCTTGTACCGAGGACTCGACAAAGTTCTGCCCTTGAAGGCGGCACTGGAAGCTCACATCAAGAAACAATGGGAAGGGCTTTTCGACATCAAGTACGACCTGCTGCTCTACGACATTACCTCGACGTACTTTGAAGGCAAGATGGAAGGAAACCCGCAGGCCCGGCGCGGACACAGCCGCGACCACAGGTCCGACTGTAAGCAGGTTTGCATAGGTCTTGTGGTGACCCGAGACGGGATGCCGCTGGGCTACGAGATATTCCCGGGCAATCTTCACGATTCAAAAACGGTGAAGACGACCGTGGAAATGATTGAGTCGCGTTATGGGAAAGCTGATCGTGTGTGGGTGATGGACCGGGGGATGGTCAGCGAGGAGACCCTGAAGTGGATGCGCGAAGGCGGGCGGCGCTACTTGGTCGGTCTGCCTAAGAGCGAGTTGAAAAAGCACGCGGCCGAGCTTGCAGACCCCACGGGGTGGAAGAGCGTTCGAGACGGAGTTGCTGTGCGGTATGCTCAAGCCATCCCGGATGAGACAGGCGTCGCAGGCGATCTTCTGCTTCTGTGCCGCAGCGATGAACGCCGCGAGAAAGAGACGGCGATGCAGGAATTGTTCTCGAAGCGAATCGAAGAGGGACTGGCGAAATTACAGCGGCGGTGTCAGAAGGCGACGAAGCCGCTGTCTTTAGAGAAAATCCAACTGCAGGTGGGACGTCTTTTACAACGCAATCAACGCGCCGCAAAATCTTTCGTCATCCGATTTGAAACCGCGAGCGATGCGCCGTCGGGAGTGCGCGTTGAATGGAGCCGCGACGAAGCGGAGCAAAAGCTCAAAGAGCAAAGCCACGGCTGTTATGCGCTGCGCACGAACGTTCGCGATTGGCCCGACGAGGATGTCTGGAAGACATACATCCAACTGACCCAGGTGGAGAATGCCTTCCGCGCCCACAAGTCAGAACTTGAGATACGCCCCATCTGGCATCAGCGGGAAGATCGCGCTCAGGCGCACATCTTCGTTTGCTTCCTGGCGTACGTGCTTTGGAAGTTGCTGGAGCAGTGGCAGAGCCGAGCGGGCTTGGGCAATTCGCCGCGGACAATCTTGGAAGAGTTTGGTCAGATCCAGAGCGGGGATATCATGTTGCCGACGATCACCGGCGAGATGATCCACTTACGCAGTATCGTGAGCCCGCAGAAAGCCCAGAAATTTATTCTACAACGCCTGGGTCTCGAGTTGCCCAAGCGGATGCGGGTTCCGGAGCACTTGGTGTCAAAAATGTAGTGGCGACTTTTGAGTTCAGATACTGAAAATCACAGCGTAATTCTGCTGTGAGTGGCGAAGTTGGGTTAAACCACCTGGTGTTCCGCGGCATCGAGCCGCTGGTGGCGTGGATACGGACACGATCGGACTTGGCGCGATTGCTTGAAAAACCGAACGACCCTCTCGCCCAATTGCCGGACACGGTTACGAGCAGCCATGTGACCGGCCATGTCCTGCTTGTCGGTTATGGCCGGGTGGGGAGTCGGATCGGCGAGGCAATTGTGCAGGCGGGCCTGCCGTTGGTCGTGGCGGAGGAAAATCGAGAGATCGTCGCGTCGTTGCGGGCCAAGGGCGTCCACGCTGTCGCCGGTGATGCCGGGCAGAATGAAGTCATCATACAAGCGCATGTCGCTCGGGCCAAGACGCCGGTCATTGCCACGCCGGACACCTCACGCGCGCGGCGGATGATCGGCATCGCGCGTGCGCTTAATCCGCGAATCAAGATCCTGAGCCGAACGCACAGCGACAAGGAAGCCGAACTTCTCCGGAAGGAAAGCGGAGGAACGGTGTTGATCGGAGAGCATGAGCTCGCGCTCAGCATGGTCAGGCATCTCCTCGACGCGACGACGACGTCGGGAATCCCTTAACGAAGAAATTTCGTATCGACGAGGACGAACCATCCGTCCGCCGATTCGAACGCCGTAATTTCTCCGCGATGAATGCGGTCTCTGAGGGCTTCGTCTATCGTTTGAAGCTGACGGAGCGGTGCTACCTCGATGAGATGGGTTATTTTGGAGTGGGATTCCTCTATGAGCCCTTGAAGATCTCGGGCGCCCCAAGAAACGCCCTCCAAGGGATGGATTCGTTTCGCGCCGGAAGAATGAATGGCTACGCTAATTTCGCTCATCCAAGCGGCGGTCAATTCATCGGCAGGAGCGATCCAGAGACTGGCGTGGAGCGGTTCGGCGGCGGTCTCTGCAGGGAAGTGCATGACCTGCGCTTGAGGAGTCGCCGCCGAACCGGCGGGTGACACGGCGGTGAAAGCCGTCGCGACAGCCAAGGCCACGGGTCGAAGCCTGAGATTTGCTTTCGTAGCAGTGCCCGCGAATGAGTCGACCGTGGTTAAGGCCATCAGAACGGGCAGCGAAATATAAAGTAAAAATTTCATCTGAGAAGTATACCCGCGTTCCACCGGCTAGTGCAACACTCGTAGCGTGAGGGTGCAGAACCCCCATCTCGGTTGATTTTCAATAACCTGTATGCTATACATATTATAGACATGCAGATACGAGGAACAGGCTTCAGCCGGCTCCTGCAAAAGTTGCGGGAACTGGCGCACGCGGCTCCCCAGGAGATCG
>JANPGH010000039.1:0-22124 GCA_031423795.1 Elusimicrobiota bacterium
GGTGGCGTCAAGGCCGCCCGGTCCGTGGGCGTCGGCGGCGGGATAAGCGATCGCATGCAGGCATCTTTTATATTCATATATAAAGCTAAAATTCTTCGGGTCGCCGACGGGGGCGGCGCGCGCCGCCAGACTCGTCAGCCCCAGCTCCCGAAGTCCCGCGGCAACCACGATGAGCGCGCCGTAGAGATTGCCGCTGTCGACGCTGGAAACATAACGGGGCAAAAGCGGCGCCAGATTTTGCGTGTCGTACCAGTTGAAGAGGTGGCCCTCGAGGCGTTCGAGACCCTCCATCGTGGTCAGGGTCGCGTCAATCTTCTCCGCTAGTTCAGGGGTCTTGATGAATCCGAGATCGTGGGCCGCCAGCGCTGACAGTAGGCCGAAACCGATATTCGTCGGGGATGTCCGCCGCGCCAGCTTCGGCTCGCCCGAGACCTGGTAATTGTCGGGCGGCAAACCATGGTCATCAGGTCCCATGAATTTCGAGAAATAATTCCAGGTTTTTAGGGCCACGGCGCGCAGGAACTCGCGGTCTTTCTCGCCGAGTTCGACGCTGTCCTGCGGGATCGGCCGGCTTAACAGTCGCGCGACCAGGGGCGCCGCCCCCCAAGCCAGAAGCAGCGGCAACGCCGGCGGCAGGGCCGCGGGGCGAATAATAACAATCAAAACCGCACCGACCAGTGCGATCGCCGGGCTAGCGATCATATCGACCAAGAACAGTCGCACGACCGATTTTTCCGGCACGTTCGCCTCGCGCGCTCCGCTGGCGGCGGCGGTCTCCCACTCGAGCAATCGGCGGCGCGTGATCAGGACCCTAGTCAGCGTGATCAAAACCGCGCGGGCCGCCTCATGCGCTTGGTCAGCCAGAAAAATGAGCTGCAGTCCGATCCGCGCCAGCGCGTCCACTGCGTCCTCCACGAATACGCGAAAGAAAACGCGCCACGACTGCTGCGGCGGCGGGCCGCCGAGCGTCTCGAGAAAAAGCGGATACAAGGGGAACGCGATGGCAGCAGTGATGGCCGCGGTCCAGCGCCAGGGGCTTCCCGGCAGAAAGGTCCAAATAAACAGGAGCAGTAAGACGGTTACGGGCGCAACCAGGCTGCGCCGCAAGTTGTCGAAGATCTTCCAGTAGGAGATCAGCGGCAATTGGGCGTCGCGCACGCCGGCGCGCGCCGTGACGAAGGGCAGAAGCCACGCCAGGAGCTGCCAGTCTCCGCGCGTCCACCTTCGCGCGCGGCGCGCGTAGGCCAGATAACTGGCCGGATAATCGTCCACGACTTCCACGTCGGTCACGAGTGCCACGCGGGCATGAAGCCCTTCAAAAAGATCGTGGGACAAAAGCGCGTTTTCCGGGACCCGCCCCTTTAGCGCCGCCGTAAAAGCGTCCACGTCGTAAAGTCCCTTGCCGGTGAAAATTCCTTCGCCGAACAGGTCCTGATAAACGTCCGAGACCGCCGTGGTGTAGGGATCAACGCCGGTCTGGCCGGCAAAGAGCCGCGCGAAGAGCGACCCGGCAGCACTGGAAGCTGTCACGCTGACGCGCGGCTGCAAGATGGCATAACCCTCGGTGACCCGGCCGAGCGCTGCGTCATAATAGGGCCGGTTCAGCGGGTGCGCAATGATGCCGATGAGCTTTTTAGCTCCGTCGCGCGGCAGACGCGTGTCGGAGTCAAGCGTAATGCAGTAGCGCACCTTGGGAAGAACCGATTTATCCCCCTGCTGAACGATGTAACTGGTGTCGGTGGCTCCGCGCAGAAGGCGGTTGAGTTCCTCGAGTTTGCCGCGCTTGCGCTCCCAGCCCATCCAAGAACCCTCGACGGGATTCCACCTTCGTTCACGGTGGAGCAGGAAAAAGCGATCGCCGCGCCCCTCACTGTGCCGGACGTTCAAGTCCGCGACTCCGGCGCGCGCAACGTCCAAGATCGCCGCATCGTCCGCAGTCTCGCGCGAGTCCGCGTCCGCGAAGTCGCCGAGGATGGCGAAATGGATTCGAGGGTCGAGGTTGCCCAGCGCTAGGACCTCGACGTGTTTGATCAAATCTTTGACGCCCTCCGGACTGGTCAGCAGCGTCGGCAGAACCACAAGAGTCCGCGCGTCCTCGGGGATTCCCGCCAACAAATCTATTCGGGGAAGACGGCGCGGCGGCGAGAACCGCACGGCCAATCTCTGGATGAACGAGATGACCGCTTCGCTGGCCGGCAGGAGCAGCAGCGCCGCGAACAGGCAACGCACCCAAAGTGAGCCCTCGACCAGCTCGACCGCGGCCCATAACAGCGCTCCAGTCGTCAGCGCGATCGCGCTCAGATAGACGAACTGGATGTGCGCGAACATCGCGCGCCTAAAACTCTGTATCGGCCCCGGACGCCAGGCCAGGTCCTCCTCAAGAGCGCGACGCCCTTTCCCGATCAAATGGTAACCGACGTGCGCGGCGCGCGCGGCCGGCCCCTCGGACTCCGCCGCCAAGCGCGCGCTTTCGACCGCCCGCAAGGCCGCGCGCACTTGGGCTTCCGCGGCGGGCTCGGCCAACTCCTCGACCGCCTGGCGGTAACGGTCTCGGCTTAAAAAATCCATGCGCGCATGAACGACTGCCGGATCGCGTCTTAAGATGCGCTCGATTAGGCTCACGGACTCGACAAACTCGCTCCAATCCAAATCGGAAATGAGCCGCAGGCTGGTGACAACGTTCGCCGTGGAAACCTGCGCAACCGCCACGCGCTGATGCTCGCCGCGGATCGCGTCCTCCGCCGTCATTTTTAAATCGGCCAGATGCGCGTCGATCCCCGCGCGCAACGCCTCAAGCCGCGGTCCGTACTCGCGCGCGCGCTGGAGAAGCTGGACCACCTGGGCTAAGTGCAGCTCCCGGGGCAGCGGCGGAGGTGCTCTCTTACCCGCCGAGTCGATCCTGGCCACGTACGCGTCCGCCGCTTTTCTTGACGCGCGCGCCGCCAGTAGCTCGTCGGTTAGCCGCCGCAAGTTCTCGATCAAGGCCAGCTTCAACATGCTCGGCCATGCCCAAAGCTCGCCGATCGTCAGAGGGGCGACGGTTTGGAATCCATTTAAGAAACGCACCAGCTGGTGGCGGTCGAGCCGGCTGTCGCTGTGACGGATCAACTCGACGGCAAGCGCGTACATGCGCGCGCTCCCACGCCGTTCAGGCGAAGCCAGCGCGGGCAAGCTTCGGTAGTAGCCGCGCGGAAGATTGCGCCTGACTTCCCGAATTTCGGCGACCACCAGATGAAAGTTGTCGAGCAGCCATTCCGCCGCCGGCGTGATAAATTCCCCGCGATGCACGTCATCGGCGAGCACGCGATAACCATCGCGCAACAGCCTGGCGTTCTCCTCGAACCGCGGAAATACGCTGCTCGCCGCCCGCCGCGTCGGATCAACCGTGAAACGCGCCCCGAGCGCGCGAGCTCTCTCTTCTAAAAGCTCAATGCTCAGCAGTTCATCGCGGAACGGCTTTTGCGGCTCAGCTGAGCGCTTCATCACCTAGTATCACTTAATTACAGTACCTACAACGGAAATAAATTTCGCTCCATCAATTCTCCGTCGACAAAGGGGCTTTTAGCTGCCCGAGACGAATTTCTTCAGGTTGTCGAGCCAGCCCGTGGGCGCCGGTTTAGCCGGCATCGTCAGCGGAGGGACTATAGGCGGCTCGGTTTGCGCGGGAGCTTGCTGCTTGACGATCGGCAAAGTGAAGTAAAAGGTGCTGCCTTTCCCTGGCTCGGACTCTAGCCATATCAAGCCGCGATGGACTTCGACGATCGACTTGGCGATGGCCGGCCCCAGGCCAATGCCGTGAGCATCGTTGGAATCATCATCTGCTTGCGCATGGGTAAAGCGTTCAAAGACCCAGTCCTTTTCCTCCAGACGAATCCCGGGACCGGGATCGCTCACCGACGCGCGAATAAATTCCACGGAGTTGGGATCATTGCTGAGCCGAACGACGATTTCGCCCTTCGCGGGGGTATGGTTGATGGCGTTGGTCAGCAGATTGATAAAAACCATCAATATTCGTTCGGCGTCAGCGGATACCAACGGAAGGGTCTCTTGCAATACCCCCAAGGACAACGTGATCTCTTTTTGGACGCATCCGGGTTCAGCATGGGTAACCGTCGGGTAGGATAAAATAGTGGCCTCGCGAGGAGGCCGCCATGCAAGACGCCGCGCTGTATCAGTACCTGCTGGGTTTGAAGTCGCCGTGGACCGTAAGCCGGGTGAACCTGGACGTCAAAGCACAGCGCGTGGACGTATGGGCTGAGCATACCGAGGACGCCGCGTGGACGTGTCCCCAATGCACGAAAAAGCTGCCGCTCTACGATCACGCTGAAGAACGGACATGGCGACATTTGGATAGCTGCCAATTCCAAACCCACCTGCACGCGCGTATTCCGCGCGTGGAATGCGAAGAACATGGGGTGGTTCAGGTCATGGTGCCGTGGGCTGAGCCACGATCGCTCTTCACGTTGCTCTTCGAGCGTCTGGCCATCGATGTTCTGAGTCAGTGCGACGTGACCGGCGCTACTCGGATATTGCGGATCAGCTGGGATGAAGCCTGGGGGATCATGGATCGAGCGGTCAAGCGCGGTCGACTGCGCAAAGCACCGAAGGTCGTGGCAAAGATTGGAGTCGACGAGAAGGCCGCGGCCAAAGGGCATAAGCATCTGACGCTGGTTTGCGACTTGGAAGAGGGGACGGTGGAATACATCGCCGAAGACCGCAAGACGCAGAGCCCGACGGGCTACTATGCCGGGCTGTCAAAGAAGCAGCTTGATGGCATCGAGGCGGTGGCTATGGACATGTGGGAGCCCTACTTCAAGGCGACGCTCGAGCACGTTCCCAATGCCGCGGAGAAGATTGTTTTCGACCGCTTTCACGTCATGGGTTATCTTGGCAAGGCGGTGGACACGGTGCGTAAACAGGAGCATCGGGAACTTCTGAAGGTCGGAGATGAGACACTCACAGGGAGCAAGTATCTGTGGCTTTACAGTCGGGAAAACGTCCCGGAGAAACGACGGGATGAATTCGATGTACTACGGCACAAGGAACTCAAAGTCGGGCGGGCGTGGGCCATCAAAGAGTCGTTGCGCCGTTTGTGGCATTACGTTTATCCGGCGGCGGGTAGAAAATTCTGGAAGCGCTGGTATTTCTGGGCGACGCACAGTCGATTGGACCCGATCATCAAGGTAGCAGAGACCGTCCGCAGACACATCGACAACATCCTGACGTACTATCAACACCCGATTACCAATGCGATGAGCGAGGGGCTCAACAGCAAAATTCAGAAGATTAAGGCCAAAATCTAGCCAAAAAAGTCGGTACAGAATTATGCGGTCGCTTCAGACGGTGAGAAGCGGCCAACTGCTGTTTTCAGGTTAACGGGTAATCCTGAAGTGCGGCGGCGTGCTCAGACGGATTGAGCATTGGCCAATCGGAGCCGAGCAGAACGCGGTTCATCATGCCGAAGGCGCGCCAAAGTTTGACAAACTCTGGCGCCGCCGCGCGAGAAGCAAGAGTTAATCCGCTGATGTCCGTGTAAACGTTCTTAGGCGCCTTCAACAATTGCGCCATCTTGGGCCCCAACTGATGTGCCACAATGAATGTCGTCTTTGGCTGGCTCGCGGCCAATCGATAAAATGCCGCGATATCGCCGTCCTCGAATAGTCTATGGATGAGGATGGGAAGGTGGGAGTCGCTCGCCGCTTGTGAGATGTCTCGAATACTAGCGAGTGTCTCTGACGTCCCCCCAATAAACTGGAGCGTATGCAAGGCAAGTTCACAGGCTAATGCCCCTGTGCCGGAAAGGCCGCATTTAGATCAGGGGGCAACAAATTTCTCAGGGGACATAGTCAGGAACTCTTCCAAGGGGATGCCTTGCCCCCCAACGAGAAGCTGCCTTTGCGGACGGAACTCCTTGGCGAACTCAGCCAAGCCCGGCAGCGAGTCCTTGCGGCGTGAACTGGTGACTTCGAGAGCCGTCACGCGGCCTTTGCCCTTGAGGATGAAATCGACCTCGCGGTTCGCCTCGCGCCAGTATAAAACCTCGATTCCCGTTCCGGCCAGCCCGTTGAGCAAATGCGCCCCCACCGCCGACTCCACGAGCCGTCCCCAAAAGTCAGGATTGGCGCGGGCCCTCGCGAAGGAATGCTCGGTACCGCTCGTCATGAGCGCTGTATTGAGCACGAGGAGCTTGGGACTGGAACCCCTCTGTCTCAAACGATTTCCGGAATACTTCTGAAGCCCGGTCAGCATCCCGGCTCCGGACAGCAACTCCAGATAGTGGGCCAGCGTCACCGTGTTTCCGGCCTCATGAAGCTGCCCCAGCATCTTCTGGTACGACAGTATCTGACCGGAGTAATCACATCCGAGGCGGAAGAGATGACGCAGAAGCGCAGGCTTGTCCACGCGGGTCTGGAGCAGGATGTCTCTGGACAAAGTCGTCTCGACCAGGGAGTCCAGGATGTAGCGCCGCCACCGCTCCTCGTCCGATACGAGCGACGCGCTACCCGGATAGCCTCCGAAATAGATGTACTGCTCCAGTCCCAAACCGAAAGCTTCCTTGATTTCGGCGAAGGACCAATGCGGCACGCGGACGACCTCGAAACGACCGGCCAAGCTTTCACTAAGCCCCTTGCGCACCAGCAACGGCGCCGAGCCCAGGAGAACGACCTTCAGATGCGCGCCAGAAGCCGTATCCTCGTCCCATAGGCGCTTGACGATCTCCGACCAACCTTCCACTTTTTGCGCCTCGTCCAGCACAAGGACTGCGCCGGAACGTCCCTTCTCCTTGGCCCGCAATCGAGCGATGTCCCATTGCATCTCGATCCAGGCCGCATCGCGCGGAGTTGGCGCGTCGGCAGTCGCGTAATGAAACTCCGCGCCGGAGGCTTCCAGAGACTGCCGGATGAGTGTCGTCTTGCCGACCTGGCGCGGGCCGACCAGCGCCTGGATGAACTTGCGGGGCTCCCGCAGTCTGTTGAGGATCGTCTTGAGAATGGGCCGTCGAAAAGTGGGCAGTGTCATATTATTACTCAGTATACTGAGTGAATTCACTCAGTGTCAAGAGTAATTTAAAAATGAGCCCAATCCTGCCTGAGAACGTCGGCCAGATAGTGCCAAAATCTGCGCCTATTCGCCTCGGTTTTTTAACTAACCTTGCGAACTCGCTGACAATATTTTCTCTGATTTTACTCATAATTTATTATGTTTTTCTATATCTTCATTATAAGCTACTGAAAAGCCACAAAATTCATATTGACAAAATCTAATGATATCGACTACACTTCTCATGCGGGGTAGAGCAGCCCGGTAGCTCGCAAGGCTGGAGCAGGCAGGAATCACAAGCTCCCTCGCAGTATCCCACCGTCGAGAACGCGCGGATCTCATTGCCGCGAGAAGTCACGAAATATCACGCCAGATCAGTATCGGCGATCGCCACTTCGATCACCGGTTTGAGGCGATCACTTTCGAGCCATTCCTGGCGCCGGGAATAGGCCGATATTCGAACTTTGGTAGAGCCGCACTATGGACAGCAACGCCTGCAAGTCGTAGAGTAGCCTATGGCATCGCGTGTTCTTGCCCTTCTTCTAGCCACAGCGTGCCTGTTTTCATCCACTGGATCAGCGGCGGGCCGCCTCCTCGATGACGCGCACCGCAGCGACCACCACGCCTTAGCGCCGCACAGCCATCACGGCAAGCACCCCCATCGGCATTCGCATGACCAGGGGCGCAAGGACAACGACCCTCTTCCTTTTGATTCTGTTGGTCTTCTTCCGGCGGTTGCGCCCGCACCTTTGCTTGCGCTCACAGCTCCTTCACTTTTCGCGGTCGCGGCAATGCCGAACGGCGGCCCCGATCTAACGGCGACCGCTCCCGAAGTCGCTAACCGCGACACCGGTCCGCCTCTGGTCACCTCATCGTCTTACTCGACTTCTTCCTCCAACCGCGCCCCTCCTCTCGGCTGACCCGCCGCGTCCTGCGGCCATCGTTCGTTCTCAGCCAAAATCCCCGTACCCAGGAAAACATGATTCTCAAAATACTTCTTGCCATCCTCTTTACAGCAGTGCCCTCATCCGCTGGCGAGCCGTGCCCGGCGCTCAAAGGGCCGGGAGACGTCCTGGCCTGTGCGCTTATCAACCACCCAGACGCGCGTCTAGCTCGCGCTGAAGAAGCTCAGGTAGCGGCGCTTCGATCGGCAGCGGGACAGCGACCCAATCCCGAGTTGACGAACCAATCGGTCATCGGGCGGGATGGGGGCAACCGTTTCGAATACGCCGAGCTTAACTTCGCCCATACGTTTGAGTTAGGCGGCAAACGCGATGCTCGTATGGCACAGTCTGACGCCCGTGCCCAGGCGAGCGGTGTCGAACGCGCCCGAGTGGAAGACCGCGTCTACCTTGAGACCCGTCTGGCCCTCACCCGTCTGCGTCAGTTGCGCGAAGAAGCCTCCTATTTAGACGAAGCTCTCGCGCTTTATGACCGCGTCGCCAAGCAGTTTCGTGGCAGGCCGCGACTTACGCCAGAACAGGAGGTCTCATTAGGACTCTTTGACATGGCCGCCAACGGACTGCACCTCAAGCGTTCCACCCTTGGCGCTGAGCAAGTCGCCGTAGCCCACGAGTTCGAACACGCTCTCGGTCAGCCACTCCCCGACGATCCAGCCCTCCTGCCGGGCAAGCCGAAGTCTTGGCCGACTCTCGCCACCACCGGTGCGCCTGAAGCCAGTATTGATGCACGCATGGCAGTAGCCGGTGTAGCTTTAGCGGACGCGGAAGAGCACGCAGCCCGCGGTTCCGCTTGGCCGGACCTGCGGTTCGGGCCGACGATCGAGACACAGAGGATCGGAAGTCAGCGCATGACGGCCTTTGGAACTAATCTAGCCCTCGTCTTACCGCTCTATCACCGCAACGCGGCCGGCAAGGAAGCCGCCGGGCTCGGGCAGCGCCGCGCCGCGCTGGCGAGTGAAGCCGCGCTCATCGAAGCAGTGCACTCTCACGAAGTCTTATCCGCACGCTATAAGGCTGCGGTCTCGGCCCTGGAGGGCTCGCTGACGGCGGGCGACATCGCGCGGCGCGAGACCCGTCTCACGAATCTGTTTGAGCAAGGCCTCGTCGCGGCGCCGCTTCTGCTCGAAGCCCAGCGCCAACGCCTGGACTGGATCTCAGGACAGAACGAACAGGAGAGGATCGCCCTTGAGGCCCTCGGCCGTATTCGCGCTCTCGATGGACGTCTATTGCAGGAGGGACTGTGAAATCAATCATCATCGCCTTATACCTTTCCGGCACCCCGGCATCGTCTGTAGAGCCCGCCGCGCCACCGCAAGCCGTTCTCGAGTCCTCCCCCGAAAAGGGCTTCCGGCTGTCTGAGACCGCCCAGAAGACGCTGGAAGTGGAGACTCAGCCAACAGGCGCGGTGCGGCTTGATTTGCCCGACGCAGCCGTCGTCCGCTCTGAGGACCGCATCGGCATCTACCGATTGAGGGGCGGCTGGTTTAAGCTCGTGCCTGCGCGAATCGTCGGGAAGTCCGGCGGGCGTACCATCGCGGTGTCGTCTGAGCTCACCAAAGGCGACCGAGTCGTAGTCAAAGGCGCGGGACTTCTGCGCGTGGCCGAGATGGCGATAGAAGGAGACGCCGAATGATAAACGGAATCATCAAGTTCTCCGTCCGCAACCGCGGCGTCGTTCTACTAATAACGGGCCTGATCGCCCTAGTCGGATGGAAGACCTTCGAAAGTCTTCCGATCGACGCTGTACCGGACGTCACGAACGTCCAGGTGCAGATCAACACGCCGGTCGTCGGATTTTCCCCCGAGGAAACGGAACGCAACGTAACATTCCCGATCGAGACCGCCATGCGCGGGGTCCCAGGCGTCAATACGGTCCGCTCGTTGACGCGCTTCAACCTCTCCCAAGTCACGGTGATCTTCAACGATGACGTCGACATCTACCGTGCTCGGCAGTTCGTCTCCGAGCGCCTGCAACAGGCTTCGGGAAACCTCCCGAAGGGCGTCTCACCCCAGCCCGGCCCCGTGACCTCAGGCCTCGGCGAGATCGTCCATTACGCGCTCGAGGCCGAGAAGCCGGCCGAGGGCGAAGCCCGTGTCAGCCAGCTCATGGATCTCCGCACGCTCCAGGAGTGGTTCGTAAAGCCGAGGCTTTTGACTGTGAAGGGCGTGGCTGACATCAATACGATCGGCGGCTTTGAGCGTCAGTTCCACGTGCAGCCCGACATCAAGAAGCTCGCCGCCCGCGGCCTACACTTCAGCGATCTCGTTGATGCGCTCAAACGCTCCAATGAGAACGTGGGAGGCGGTTACGTCCAGCAGACGGGTGAGCAGTTCCTGGTCCAGGCCGTCGGCCTCTTCAAGACGGTCGAGGACATCCGGGAGGTCCCTGTCCGAACCCTCGAAACGCTCAAGACCGTCACGATCGGCGACGTAGCGGACGTCGCTCCCGCGACCGAACTGCGCAGCGGAGCCGCGCTTGTCCGCGGCAAAGAAGCCGTCATCGGCACGGTCATGATGCTGATGGGTGAGAACAGCCGCACTGTCGCCCTGCGTGCCGTCGCCCGTCTCAAGGAGATCCAGAAGGACTTGCCGCCGGGTTACCGGCTAGAGGTCCTCTATGATCGATCAGAGCTAGTGAACGCCACGCTCCGCACGGTCGAGCACAATCTACTCACGGGCGCCGCTCTCGTCGTCGTGATCCTCGCGCTGCTGCTTGGAAACCTGCGGGCGGCGCTCGTAACCGCGCTGACGATCCCATTGGCACTGCTGTTCGCCTTCATCGGCATGAAGCGGTTCGGCATCTCCGGGAACCTGATGAGTCTCGGGGCGCTCGACTTCGGCATCGTCGTTGATGCCACCGTGATCGTTCTCGATCATTGCGTACGCGTCGTCGAGGAACGACGCTTAAAGTTGGGACGGGTTCTGAGTAGCGAGGAGGTCAAGGACGCCGTGATCGAGGCCGCCGTTCACATCCGAACGGCCGCAGGTTTCGGCGAGTTGATCATTGTCACGGTCTTCCTGCCGATCTTCTCGCTCGTGGGCGTCGAAGGCAAAATGTTCCGCCCTATGGCGGCGACTTTCATTATCGCCGTCCTGGGCGCCCTGGCGCTGTCCTTCACGTTCGCGCCGGCGTTGGCGAGCCTCCTGCTCGGCGGCTCGACGCGGGACGAGAAGCCCTGGCTCATGCGCCAGGCCGAAAAGCTCTACGAACCCCTACTCGGCGCGGCATTGCGACGACGGAAGAGGGTGGTCGCTATCGGCTTGACAGCCGTGGCGGCCGGAGCCGTCCTCTATATGCGGCTCGGCGGTGAGTTCCTGCCCCAACTCGACGAGGGCTCCTTCCTCATCCAATGCACCCGCCCAGTCAACGTGAGCATTGACCAGTCCGTCATCATGCAGTCTAAGACCGAAGCCATCGTGTCGAAGTTTCCCGAGGTCGCCTACACGTTCTCGAAACTAGGAACTTCCGAGATCGCCAACGACCCCATGGGCGTCAACCAAGCCGACAACTACGTCATGTTCAAGGACTTGGACCAATGGCCGAAGGTGGGCAGGAGACGGCGCTCAAAATCGGAACTGGCGCAGGCGATGTTCGAGAAGCTCTCGGCCGAATTGCCCGGACAATCCGTGCTTCCCAGCCAGCCGATCCAGATGCGCTTCAACGACTTGCTGGAGGGCTCGAAGGCGGACGTCTCGGTCAAACTCTTCGGTGACGACATGGCCCTGTTGGCCCGTCATACAAAGCAGATCGCGACTGTCGTTGAGAAGATCCGCGGCGCCGGAGAGGTTGAGACGGAGCTTCAAGGCACCTCGCCGCTGCTACGCGTGCGTCCCAAGAGTGGCATCCTGCGCGAACTGGGCGTCTCCACGCGAGAAGTGCTGGAGGCCGTAGGTATCGCTCTGGGCGGAGAGGAAGTCGGCTTCTTCTACGAGGGTGTTCGGCGGTTTCCCATCCTCGTCCGGCTCAAGGAAAGTCAACGCTCTGACCTGGACCTGATCCGAAACCTGCCCGTAGGCATCGGCAGTAACGCCACCCTGCCGCTCTCGAAAGCTGCCACCATCGCCTTCGAGCAAGCCTATGGCACCATCATGCGCGAGAACGGCAAGCGACGCGCCGCCGTCATGGTCAACCCGCGAGGGCGCGATACCGAGGGCTTCGTGCGCGAGGCTCAGCACGCAGTAGAGCAGCAGGTTAAACTTCCGATGGGCTACTATTTGGAGTGGGGCGGCACGTTCCGAAACCTACTGGAGGCACGCTCGCGCCTGATGATCCTGGCACCGCTGGCGCTCCTGCTCGTCCTCATGATGATCTACGCCGCCTTCGGCAACGTCTTCCAGACGGCGCTGATTTTCCTCGGCGTCCCTCTCGCGCTCGTTGGAGGCGTAATCGGGCTGATGGCCAACGGCTTGCCTTTCAGCATCTCGGCAGGCGTGGGCTTCATCGCGCTCTCGGGCATCGCCGTGCTCAACGGCGTTGTGCTCGTCAACTACTTCAATGAACTGCACCGGCAGGGCATGCGGGGTGAGGCCTTGGTCAAGAAGGGCGCCGTCCTGCGGCTACGGCCGGTGCTGATGACCGCACTTGTCGACATTTTCGGCTTCCTGCCGATGATGCTTTCAAGCGGCGTTGGCTCGGAGGTTCAGAAGCCGTTGGCTGCTGTAGTGATCGGGGGCATCTTCTCCTCGACCCTGCTGACCCTGGCGGTATTGCCGGCGCTTTATCTCATGTTCGAGCGGCATATGACGCCGGCCGAAGAGCCAACGGAAGCATAAGGAAGCGGATACCGGTTACCGCGTAAGATAGAATAGGAGACATATGCACACCGAATCACTCGATCAATGGACACACAAGCACTCCTTCGGGCAAGACCAAAGGCGAAAAGGCGAGACGCGCACTTTGATCGTCACCGGAGTCACAGCCGGCATGATGATCGTCGAGGTTTCAGCGGGCCTTGCCTTTGGTTCCATGGCCTTGCTCGCCGACGGCCTTCACATGGCTTCGCACGCGGGAGCACTTGGGATCGCGGCTCTCGGGTACTACTTCACGCGGCGGCATGCCCACGATCAGCGGTTCAACTTCGGTACGGGCAAGCTCAACTCGCTGGCCGCCTTCGCGAGCGCGGTGATCCTCGTGGTAGTGGCGGCCATGATGAGCTGGGAGAGCGTCGCGCGAGTCCTCCATCCCGGCCCTATTGATTACGCGAAAGCCCTGCCTGTGGCCGTCGCGGGCTTAGGCGTCAACCTCGTGTCGCTTTTGATTCTCGGAGTGAAGCACGACCACGATGATGAGGATGACGAAGAGCACGATCATCATGCCCATCATGACCACAACCTGCTCGCCGCCTACCTTCACGTTTTGGCCGATGCGGCGACGTCCGTCCTGGCGATTGGAGCACTCATCGCGGGCAAGAGGTACGGTGCTGCTTGGTTGGACCCCGTCATCGGTCTTCTTGGAGCCGCGCTTGTCGCTAAGTGGGCGGCTGGTCTAATCAAGGTATCCGGCGGTGTCCTTCTCGACATGCAGGCACCCGAGCCAATCAGGAAGCGTCTTAAAGAGGCTCTCGAAAACGGCTCTGACCGGCGCTTGACGGACCTCCATGTCTGGTCCGTCGGCCCCGCTGTCTACGCGGCCTCGATCGCCATCGTCGATTCTAGCCCAGCCACTGTGGAGCACTATCGCGATCTACTGCCGAAAGACCTTGGATTGGTGCACACAACCATAGAAGTAGCACGCTGCCTCGATCACGAAACGGCTTCGCTATAAACAACTCTTACAATGCCAGACATGGTGCCCTTGTCCCGACGACCACTGCTCAGGATCAGCACCAAGACAATCGGGCCGAACCCAAACGTCGTCACCAACATACGGTTGTCGTCCATTCAGAACGACCCATCACTGGCGGAGATCGCGACATTGGGCTATACTGAATCTTGATGGCACGCAAGACTTTGGTACTCGCTCTGGTAGCAGGCTACTTCTTTGTAGTCAACTGCCGCTTTGCTTGCGCGTTAACCATGTCCGACCAAGCCGTCGCCATTGTTGAGAGCCACGAGGAGCAGCCCGAAGCGGGCTCCTGCCATCATCACGAGGACGATCAGCAGAAGAGCAGCGGCCAATCCAAGCCGTGCTGCATGACTCAGATGGACGGCTCTTTGGCTCTGCTCCCAGGCACCGTCGCCTTGCTGGATGCTTCGTTGATCGTGACCGCCGTTCCACTCATCGGTTCAACCCAGGCGCTTCTCCCAGTCCAGCCACGAGCTTTATGGCGGATCACCGGACCTCCGCTTGCACCGCCAAAAGACCTCGCAACCCCCACCCGCAGCCCTCGCGCCCCGCCGTCTCCCACCGTCGTCCTCTAACGCGTTCCTACTCGCGTAACCACTAGTTGGTCCTCCGGTCCTTTACGCCGGACATGATCCGTTGCCATTGGAGGCACATATGAAGAAGTCCATTTTTGCGGCCGTTCTGACGTTAGTCATTGGCGCAGGTCTCAGTTGGTCTCATGAAGGACATCATGACGCCGAGCATGGAAGCGGCGGTAAAGAAGTCACCGTTAAGGGCGAGCTTGTCGACATGGCCTGTTACATGGCCCACGAAGGTAAAGGTACCAAACACGGGGACTGCGGCAAGATGTGCGTACAGGGCGGCGCTCCGCTCGGTATCCTGACAAGCGACGGCGCTATTTATCTGCTGGTTGAGGATCACTCTTCGGCCAAGTCCAAGAAGCCGTTCAGCCAGGCTAAGAAGCTCGTCGCCGAAACCGTCACGATCAAGGGCGACATGTACCAGCGCGGCGGCGTTCAAGCAATCGTCGTCGAAAGCGTCGCGAAGGAGTAGCCCGTGCCGAAACCATACCTCTTGCACCCGGAGTTCGTGCACTTTCCGATCGCGCTATTGCTTACCGGACTGGCCGGGGCTTGCGCCGAGACGTGGCGCAAGAGGCCAGCGTGGCTGCCCGACGCCGTCTCCTGGCTCTTGTGGCTGGGGACGGCGTCGGCCGGGATCGCGGCCGGTCTCGGATACCTGGCCAAAAGAACGGCGCCGCATGTCCCATCCGCTTGGGAGACCTTGGCCACCCACGAAACCTTGGCCTACTGGACGGTCGGACTCTTCACGGTGCTGTCGCTTTGGCGGCGCTTCTTCAGGGATCGCTGGCCTGTGGTGTTTGTTTTCGCTTGGCTGGCCGCGACAGCGGCGCTATCGATGACAGCCTATTACGGCGGAGAGCTCGTATTCACCCATAACATGGGAACGGCAGCGAGCGCCGAATAACGGGAGGATTTTGATGAAGACCCTGATCCGATGGACAATCGCGAGCGTCGCGTTGATGGTACCCGTACTGGTAGCCGCGCAAGAGGCCGAACACGTGGTGGACCACTCGCAGATGTTCATGCCCGGCATGTACGGACCCTATTCGATGAAACGAGAAGCCTCCGGCACGAGTTGGCAGCCCGATTCGACGCCGCATGAAGGCATCCATAAGATGCTGGGCGAGTGGATGGTGATGGTCCACGGCTATGCCGACGGTATCTACGATCGCCAGGGCGGGCCGCGAGGCGACGCCATGGGCTTGAGCGCAAGCATGCTGATGGTTATGGGCCAGAGGCCTCTTTGGGGAGGCACACTCGGGTTACGCAGCATGGGCTCGCTCGATCCCGCGATGGGGGCCAGAGGCTATCCGCTCCTATTTCAGACCGGCGAAACGGCCGACGGACGGACGGGACTCGTCGATCGCCAGCACCCACACGACCTCTTTATGGAACTCGCGGCAACCTATAGTTATCCGTTGAGCGACGAGAGCTCAATCTTCGGCTACTTTGGCCTACCGGGCGAGCCGGCGCTGGGCCCTTCCGCCTTCATGCACCGCTTCTCCGGCGTAGATAACCCGCAAGCCCCGATTACGCACCACTGGCTCGACTCTACGCATATAACCTACGGCGTGGCGACTTTTGGCTATGTCTGGAAGGACTTAAAACTCGAGGGCTCGACTTTCCGCGGCCGCGAGCCGGACCAATACCGCTGGGACATCGAGAAGCCCGGGTTGGACTCTTACTCTACACGGTTGTCTTGGAATCCTGCGGAAGATTGGGCGCTTCAGACGAGCTACGGGCGCATCGTGAGCCCGGAGCAACTGACACCTGATGTAGACCAATTTCGTCTGACGGCATCGGCCAGCTACAACTGGCGCTGGCAGAACAATCCGGCACAGTCGACGTTTGCATGGGGCCGCAACCGCAACAAGCCCGGCAACACACTTGACGGTTTCCTTCTCGAGACGGCGATCCATGTCCGCAAAGCCCATACCGTCTTTGGCCGCGTCGAGCGAGTCGACAAGGACGAGCTCTTCGACTCGGGTCCGCTCGCGGGCAGCGTCTTTGCGGTCAACCAGTTCAGCCTCGGCTACATCTACGACTTCGCAAGTTGGAAGCATTCGCAGTGGGGTGTCGGCGCCGTTGGTAGCGTCTACTCAGCGCCCGCCGTCCTGCGTCCGGCCTATGGACAGACCCCGGGGTCTTTCATGCTGTTTGCGCGGGTGAAACTCATATGAAGACATCCCAACTTCCTGACATCTCCTCAATAGGTGTTTATGTGTGCATTACATAGGATGCGAGATGGCCCTTTCGTTGCAGTTTTATCTAGGGGAGGTCCCGTGATTCTCCCCCTAGCGTTGTGCCTGCTTTGGACTCCGCTGACGCAGGCGGCTGAGATTTCAGATCCCTTCACTGGGATCTCGGAAAGCACTTCCGCGGCCGGACAGGCATCCGGTTCATGGACTCAGCGCATGTTTCATGAAAACTTCGGATTTCGCAAGGAGCTGATGTCGGAGTTCGCGGTGAGCGAGCACGCCCGCAGTTCCAGCCGTCAGTCCGCGGGCTTTGAAGTGCTCAAGAAGTTCTCGACCGAAACGGCCACGATCGCAAGCGTTAATTTTCAAGGACGGATCGTACGTCGGGATCGCTTTGTTCCGGTGATCAACGACATGGAGGGCATGCAGAGGCCGGGTTGGTGGCTCGAGTACCACAACGCCTATCTCGACCTCTACAACGTCCTCGATCCTGTGTTGAGCGACGAGGCGCGGGGCCGAAACGTCGGGCGCTTTAACTTTCGTGCCGGGCGCTTCTACGTACCCTTCGGTCTCAACCTGCAGACGGACACGCACGGAACGATTTTGCAGCTTTCCAACGAGCGCAATTTTGGTTTCGAACGGGACTGGTACACCGGTTTCTGGGGAACCTTGAGCGAAGATTTCAACTACGACGCCTATTATCTCGCAGGCTCCGGCTACGATCTAAAATACCGCGGCCAGAGCGGCTTGGGTGCGGCGAGGGTAAGCCTCTCCAATAGATTTAGTTCCGAGCACGGCATGGAAGGCGGGCTTTCCATCATGAACGGAGAGCGCCTGATGGAAGGTATGCTCGTTCCAACCCAGCGAGTGGGCCTCGACGGCCGCTATCGGCAGCCGGTGCCGACTGGCCTGCTGACCTGGAGTTCAGAGCTTAGCGCCGGCCGCGATCTTCCGGACGCCGTGTTCACGCAACTCTATCAGGCCGAGTACCTCCACGCTTCTCGACGTTGGGGTCTGGCGACGCAGTATCGGAGATTCTGGAAGGACGGGCCCGGAGCCGACGGCTCGATCATCGGCGAGGCGACTTGGTATTTCCGGAACGACGTGGGCAACTCGAATCTTCACTGGATCAAGGTGAACGTCGAGCGGCAGCTGGAGCGCCTCGGGGCGCGGCGTGATGTGATCGTCGCGCTTCAGTATTACAGGTATTGGTAGGAGATAAAATGAAAACCTTGTTCGCGATTTTAACCGTAGCTCTTCTCGCCGTCCCGCAGGAAGCACTCGCGGCGATCGGCTGCACGCTGAGTAATCCGGCGCAGGATTTGAAGTACCTGTTTCCCGAGATGACCTCCTACAAGGAGGACCTCAAGGAGTTCCCGAATATGAAAGGCGGGGCCGAACTCTTCAAGGCGCTGAAGGACCGTCTTGGCAGCGACCTTGATCCGATCTACGAGACATATGAAACGCCCTACACCCTTTATAGCGTCTACAAAGGCCAGGCAAAAATCGGAATCGTACATGGCGTTAATGTCCCCGGCAAAGGCGGCGTCATTCAGGTTTTCATGTCGACCGATCCTAAGAGCGCGGCGATCAAGCGGTTCTTCTTTCAGCGTCTCGAAAGCCCTGCCGCGACGGCGCTGCGCGACAAGTCTTTCCGCTCGCAGTTCGAGGGTCTGACGCTCGCCGACTTCTACAAGCACGATTACTATGCCGCGGCCGAGCCGGGCGCAGCTGGCGACAAAGTCGGGAAGCTCGTGCCGCCAAAGGTTGACGCGGCTGGCAAACCCGATTACGAGGCGTCCTTACGCGGCATTCGCAAGAATCTAGTCTTGCTCGACTTCTTCGTCTATGGACGCCGCTTCGAGCCATTCTTCGAAAAAGCTCAAGCCGCCAAGGCTAAGGTGAAACCATGAAGATGATCTTCGCTTTGTGCTCGGCTGTCCTCATTGCGGGAGGCCTACTTCTTTATCGGTCGACGCGCATGCCGAACAAGTACGGAACCTTCAGCGAGGTCCCCAAAGTTGAAGTGATCGACTTGATTGAAAGGCCGAAGGCGTATTTGAAGAAGCCGGTCGCCGCCGAAGGTGTTGTGCGTGAGCAATGCACGAGCATGGGCTGCTTTTTCTTCTTTCGCGAAGGCGACAAGATGCTGCGCGTGGACATTCAAGAGGTGGCAATGACCGCGCCGCGCAAGAACGGACATCAGGCGCGGGTTGAAGGGCAAATGGTGCCGTATGGCGACGGCTATCAGCTTTACGCCTACGCCGTCGAGTTCAAGTAGGGAGGGCCTATGATCACGCGTTATCTGACGTTGTCGGTTAAAAATCTGAGGCGGCGCCTCGTACGCACAGGGTTGACCGTGGCCGGCGTCGGCTTAGCGGTGGCTGTCGCGGTGTCGCTGGGAGGATTCGTACGCGGTTATCAAGGCGCGATTTCTAAAAGCATCGAGATGCTGGGCTTCCAGGTCATGATCATGGCGAAAGGCTGCCCCTACGAGGCGGCGACCATGATGCTCAAAGGCGGGACCGGCCTCCTTTATCTGCCGTCGGACACTTACGACAAAGTGAAGCAGGATCCGGACATCTTGAGCATCACGCCGATCTTCGTCGGCATCGCGCAGAAGCAGGCCAGCAGCATACGCGACGAGGGCGCGGAGAAGACCTTCACTGTCATCAACGGTATCGACGTGCCGAGCTTCGTCTCGATGAAGCCATGGCTAAAGTTCAAAGGCGGAGCGGGTTATGCCGGTAGCAAGTGGTTCGAGCAGACGAGCAAGAGCGACATCGTGCTCGGTTATGAGATCGCGGAGTACGAGCAGCGCAAGGTCGGAGACACCTTCTACGCCACGATCACGCCCGCGGGAAAGCCCGATCCGGTCCGCCACGAGTTTAAGATCGTGGGGGTTCTCGAGCGCACGGGCACGCAAGACGACGGCACGGTCTTCATGGCCATCGATGCGGCGCGATTGGCCTTTAATCGGCCGAAGCAGTTGACGATCCTCGGGTTAAAGCTCAAGCAGTTCAGCGCGGTGACCATGCGCGAGTTCGAGAACAAGTGGCTCAAGCTCCCAGAGGTCCAGGTGGTCAGCCTTCAACAGGTCAAGACCACGCTCATCAGCCTTGTGGGGACGGCGCAGACCATGATCGCGGCCGTGGCCATCATCGCCGTGATTGTATCGCTGATCGGCGTCATCAATACGATCCTCATGAGCGTCTACGAACGGACGGGCGAGATCGGCATCATGAAGGCGCTAGGCGCCAGGCGCGGCGACATCTTCCAGCTCGTTTGGCTCGAGACCCTGATGATCTGTCTGATGGGGTCGATACTCGGGTCCATCGGTGCTTGGGTGGGGTCCGGGATCGTGGAGAAGGCCATCAAATCGATTACGAACCTAGGCGTCTCGGGGTCGATCGTGCAGATTACCCCGGACATCGTGGGCTATGCGATCGTGGGCTCAATCGCGCTTGGCTTTTTCGCCGGGCTCTATCCAGCGTGGCGTGCCGCGTCGATGCGGCCTGTGGACGCAATCCGCGAAGGGGCAGCCTAATATGAACACTATCATCGAAGGTCGCGGGCTCAAGCGTTACTACCAGCGCGGCGTCGAGACGGTCAAGGCGCTCGACGGCGTTGACATTTCCATTTCCGGCGGCGAGATGGTGTCGATCCTGGGCCCCTCCGGGTCTGGCAAGACGACGCTCATCAACCTGCTGTCTTGTCTCGACGCGCCCACGGAAGGCACGCTCACGGTGGCCGGGAAATCCGTCGCCGGGCTCTCGGAAGATCAGCTTGTCGAGGTCAGGCGCGGCGTACTGGGATTCGTGTTCCAGCAGTTCCACCTGCTGCCTACACTGACCGTGACTGAAAACGTCGAATTGCCACTGACCTTTCTCGGTCGCACGCCTGATCCGAAGCGAACGAAGGAGGTTCTGGCCATGGTTGGCCTATCAGACCGGGCAGGTCATCTGCCGAACGAACTTTCAGGCGGCCAGATGCAACGAGTGGCGATCGCCCGAGCCCTCATGATCGAGCCCAAGATCCTCGTTGCGGACGAGCCGACAGGAAACCTGGACAAAAAAGCCGGCGAGGCGATCTTCCAGCTGTTCAAGCGGCTGGCGGCGAAGGGGTTGGCGATCATCATTACGACCCATAATCAGGCCTTCGGCTACGAGGCTGATCGAGTTATTACGCTCGAAGACGGGAAGATCGTGAAAGAGGAGCGTCCGGCGAAAGTGCCCAGTTAGCCAAAGGTCTCGAATATAACACCGGGCAACCATTCCCCATCAGATCTTCGAATCGGTGCGTTTTAATTTCGAGCGCCGCGCCATGAGTCTCGCGTTGTGAACTCCCCCACAAGGGTCCGCCTCCGTGCAATGTGAATGTGCGCGAGCCTCTCGCTCAGCAAGCTCCCGATTCACTTCATCGCTGAAAACGGGGACGCCATCAACGATTTTCATCCGCCCGTCGCGCATCATCCCCTTCATGCTCTCGAAAAGAAGGTCATAAACCCGCCTGATTGGATTCGACGGGTCTTTCATCATCTCCGCCACCTTCGCTTCGCCTGTAGGATCGTATCGGCCTTTGTCCATTACCATTGCCTCCGGTTCTGATTTTTATGGAAGTCGTCCGGCAATTATATGTCTCGAACCCTGGTAGCAGGAATGTTAAAATGCGTCTAAGCAAATGACGACGCCCGACGCCCGACGCCCATGTCTAGGCGCAAAGCCTCATGAAGGCTTCGCTTGGAAACCTTCGTCGGGGAGGGCACGCGGTTCTCGCTGACGCTATCGAAAGTCTTGCCGAGGCAATCGAGGGCGATCATGCTCTCGATCGTGTGTTCAAGGAGCAGCTTTTCGAACAGCTGGAGTTCCTCGCTCAGCAAGCCGTTATACCAGAAGCCAGTCGGAAGCACGGTGTCATTCGCCCTGTACTGATGGCGTTAGACGTAGGAGGACGCACGACTGCTGCGATCTCGAAACGCTGGCAGAAGCTGCATTCGCTCTTGATCGTGGCCTTTACTGGATTTTCCGAAGGGCCACCCGCACCGAAGAGCACGTAAGATTACTTCTCGATCAGATAGAACCTCTCCCGCGCCTGCGGCCCTCCCGCCTTACTTTCATCTCACGGCGCCACCTCGTTAACGGCTCCCTCCCTAGATCCGTCAGAAGCAGCCAGATGATCTGACTCATCCGCTTTTTCCGAAGCTGTCGCAAGAGGGCCTGCGCCAGAGCCTTTTGATCATTCGAAGGCGCATCGTTGGCATACTCTGGCTTCACTCCAAAACGCGAACCCTCCATCTCCTTCTCGATGATCTTGAAGATCATGGACATCCGGGCGATCCTCCCGCGGCGTCGGCCTTCTCGAGCCTGGCGAACGCGCCCGCTACTCCGTACCCGTCCTTAACCAGCGCAGCCGCCGCACAAATCCTATCGGCCAAGTGGAGGTTGTCCCGGTCGTAGTTGAAAGCTGTTGAGGCGAAGTCTTCATTCTACTCAAGCGTTCGTTTGCTGTCCAATTTCTCGTCGAGATAGCGTTTCCGTGAGCCGTGACATCAGCG
>JANPGH010000040.1:0-6052 GCA_031423795.1 Elusimicrobiota bacterium
GCATTGTCTATGCCCGCCAGAGCATTTTGTTCACGTCTTTTGGCCTCACCCATTGGGTGAGTTTCCCAAATCGTGGTTTGCTCAGGCAAATCAAACGAATCTTTCGATCTTCAGGCGCTCAACTGCCGTTTCTAGGATAAAAACACTCATCCCCGATGAGATTAGCGAATTGCTTTCAGACGCGGCTGCCACCACCGCTCGGCTTTCGAGTTGGCGCCAACGGACTTTTGGTGCAGAAAACGCTGCGCGCGTCGAACGCGCCGAACCTGCCGGCATCAACCCGCCGTAAGCGCAATCCACGCGAAATCCTCGGAATCTCATGGGGGCTTTGCTGAAGGTGGTTCTACTGACCCCAAATCAACGGCCGTCGCGGCCAAAATCCTCGGCGGATTTATGCGTCGCCGCTTCAACATTAATCTGAATTATTGAGCTGCCGCCCTTAATACCGGATCATTTGTTGCGGCTCCGGTAGTCCTTCTCGATGATGTCGAGTGTGCTTTTCAAGTTCGCGCTTTCAGGATTTAGCCGCAATCCTTCCCGCAAATCGCTTAACGCCTTGTCGATGTCATTCTCTTGGTAATGCCGCAGGCCTTGCCAATACAGCACTTCGGCCTTCTCCACGTCCGCGCCTGAGGGCGCCGACACGCGCGTCCCGGCGGCCGCGGGGCGCGCCCGTGACTTCGCTCTCTGTGCCTCGATTTGGGTTTTCAGGCTTACCGCGGGTTGATACGGGACGATCGTCAAAATTTCGCCGATGATGCGCAATGCTCGGTCGAAATCGCCCTGCGTCGACGCCTGGTATGCCAAGTCGAATAAGGTCCCCGTTCGCGCGTCCAATTCGAGCTTGTTCTGCACGCGCTGCTTTCCCAAGCGTTCGCGCGCGTCGTCCAGGTAGCGACTGACTTCCGCATTTTGAGGGTTGATGCGCAGGCTCGCCGATAACGCGTCGACAGCTTCCTGCCAACGCCCCGTCGAATAAGCCCTGCACCCTTCGCCATAGAGAGCCCGCGCCGAGCCGAGCCCCGACTGCAAATCCGCCTCGACGAGATCGGCGATTGCTTTTTTAAGACGGATGATTTCCCGAGAATTCGGGAAAAACGCCTGCATGCGCACAAGTTGCGCTCCGGCGTCCAGGCACTCGTCGCGAGAAAGATTCTCTTTGGCTTGGCGCACCATCGTCTCCAAGGGGGACGGCGGCATCGACGCGTTGTAACGGATTCCGGGAATGGAGAATTTATAGGACAACGACATTTGCTGGGTATTGCCGATTTCTGAAACGAGCCCCATCGCGTAATCAACGCCCAGGTCTTTTATAGTGATTCCCAATCCGAAGTGAAACCCTTTTCCATGCCCTAAGGAATACCCCAAACGGGCGGCGCACAACCCGCGGTAAGAGTATTCGACCCCGAAACTCTCCGAAAATCCTCCGTCCGCGAAATTGCGGCCGAACTCAGCCGCCAAATTGAGGGTATCGGAGGCCAACGTCGGCTGAGAATGCGCCGTTGCAAAACGCGCCGTCGTCGGCAGGCGGTCCGAGGAATCGCCGGTGGCCAAACCCCCCGAATAACGCACGCCCGGCCCCAGGTTCGACGCCACGGCCGCCGCCATCCAGCGACCGCCGAAGGCGGGACGATCGTAGAGGGCACCGACGTCCAATGAGAAAACCTGGGCGGAAACGGCGTTGAATACCGTCGATTTGAATAATTTCCCGCCGACCCCCAAATTCAGGTCGCCCGACGCTATGGAAAATCTGTGCGCATACCCCAGTTCAAGAAGGAAATCTTTTTGCGCGCTGACGGTGTCGGTCAGGTTCCCGTTGGCGTCGAAAATGTCGGCCTTCCCCACATCCATGAAGGCCACTCCCAATCCGAACGCCTGATAGGGACTTAAGGGGGTGGCGACAGCCGCATAGCCTAATCGAGTGTCGGCGACGGATTTCACGTACTGGGTGGCGACTTCGCTGCGTTGAAGGCGCGCCAGCGTGGCGGGGTTGTAGCTCATCGCAAAAGAGTCGTCTCCCAAAGCGGAGTAGGCCTCGCCCAAAGCGTACGGACGCGCGCCGAATTTTTGCGACAAGAGCAGTCCCCCGGCTTGGCCGCTTTCAGCACGAGAGGAAGAGGCGCTGCCAAGGAGCATCCCGAATACGACGAAGGGCCCCGCCCGCCTCATTTGACGACACCCAATTTATAATCGCGCCGTTCCGCGGGGGATTCGATGTGCAAATAATAGACTCCCGTCGCGACAAGCGCTCCGGCACTATTGCGTCCGCACCAAGGCAAAGAATAGCTTCCCGGTCCGGCGTCCGTGTCCGCCAACACGGCCACTTTTTGGCCCAATGCGGTGTAAATCGCGACTTTCAAGTGCCCAGCTTGCGCGTTTTGTATTTGAAGCGTCGCGCATTGTCCCCTGGCGGGGTTGAAATAGCTGCTCTTGAGCGTGACCGCGCTGACCTGCGGTATGGTCGTAAAGTCGAAATTGAAATTGGCTGCCGTCCCCCAATTACCGGCGAGGTTTTCCGCCCTGACCGTGAAGTAGTATGACCCCGAGCCGAGTGTGAGCGCGACATCCGCGAAATTGAGTGTCGTATTGACCACCTGGGCGGGCACGGCCAAAGGATCTAGAGATATCAAATAGCTGTAGCCCACGATCGGACTGGTGGTGGTCGGCAGCGACCAGCTAAACCGCGGCGTCGTGGCCAAGGTGGACCCGCCGCTCAGGATTGGCGTTGGGTCTATCGCGCTTGTTTGCGCCGCCACCGCGGGGATGGTCGGCGTCCCGGTGTCTAACTCTATTGGCCCAAACCGCGCCGTCCCTACCGACGCCCCCACCCCGTCGATACCCAAGACGTAGAAGTACGAGATGCCCTGGGGAACCGTGAGCGCAAGCGCCGAGCCGTCGAACACCGGATCGGTCAGTTGAGCCGCGTCCGATGCGGACGCCGAAACGCGGTAGTGGTAGTTCGTGGCCCCTTGGGCGTTGAACACCACGTCGGTCGCCGAGTACCACACGGACGACAGGCGATTGCCCGAGATGGTGATGACGCCGCTTTGCAAGACCACGGCCCCCAGCGCGTAGGGACTGGGCACGCCTTCCCAGTTGACGGCGCGAACGCGGGCGTAGTAGGTGGCGCCGGCGATGAGGCCCGAGAAGATGTTGTTTTGCACGGTGGTGATGACGAGGTTGGGCGGCCCGGTGAAATTAATCGAGGTGGAGATGGCGGCCTCGTAGATGGTGCCCGCGGAGTTGGCGTTGGCCTGCCAGTTGAGGGTGAATTGGTTGGCGCCGATGGCGGTGAAGCTCAAGGGGGCGGGGGTGGTAGCCAAGGTGACGGCGAAGGCGGGGGTGGTGTCGGCGTAGAAGGTGACGGAGCCTTGCAGGGCTCCGGCGCGCAAGTAGTAGGTAGTGTTGAGAGCAAGCGATTGCGGGGCAAGCGAGGTGGCAAGACCGGAAGAAGTGGAAGACGAGAAGAGGGTGCCGCTGAAATTGGAGGCGGTGGAGGCGTCGACGACGAGGCCGTTGGAGGCGACGGGGGTAAATGAGACGGTGATGCTGGACAGGGAGACGGCGGCTATGACGGGACTTCCGGGAGCGCGGGCGCTTTTGGAGGCTTGGACGGTGCTGCCAAAGCTCCCTTGGTTAACGCGTAAGCCGTTAGGAGAGGGTTCGAGGGCGTAAGGCTCGGCGGGGTCGCCGGCGTCGATCGTCAATGAAACGGCGCTATCGGCGATAAACGTACCCAAGGACGGGTCAAAATGTCCGGAATTGGAAAGGGGATGGAAATCCTCGTTCGACGGCGACGCATAGAGCGGATTAACGGACACCGAGTGCGCGTCTTGGCCGGAGAGGGCCTGCCAGCCGGACAGCGGTAGCCCGAGGTTCGAACCCCACGCGAAGCTGAGGGACGCATTCGAGCTAAACCAGTCGTTGTAGTCCGAAGAAAATCCCGTCTGGCTTCCGGCGTCGACCAGGAGGGAGGCCGACGAGCCGGACACGGACCAAGAACTCGAAAAAATATTATTGCGAACGGCGTTGCGCGCCGAATTGTTCACGGCTTCAAACATATACGTGTTGGTCAGTCCCACTCCGACGGAGTAGACGTCGTTGAACTCCAAATCGGCCTGTGATGTGGCGTCAAGCAGGATGCCGACGAAGGAGCCGGCGGTGAGCATTCCGGGTTGGGAGATGCGATTATGCGCAAACTGCAATCCCGATCCGCCCGTGGAATAGAGGCCGTAGGCGGTGTGGCCGGCTTGGGAGCCGGATTGCCGCCAGACGATCGCGTTATTTTGAACGGTGGCGCCGGTGACGAGACCGCTTAAGTACAGGCCATAAGCGTCGTTGGAGGTGGTCACGGCGGGAACGATCGTGTTCGACGTAATGTAAATTCGGCCCAGGGCGCCTTGCGCCAAAGCTGTGATGCCGTATTGCGCGCCGACGATGGAGTTCGTCGACAAAATAAGGGGGCCGCTGTTGAGGCTCAACGCGATGCCGGTGGCTTGGGGCCCGGCGCTTACCACGCAAGAAGAAACTTGGACGTTCGAGCTGGATTGGAGCAGCACCCCGGGATAATTGCCGAACGGCACGATCCGGTTGTTCCCTAAAACGGTATTGGCCGAGCTGAGGACTTCGGCGGCCGCTTGGCCTTCGATATAGGAGTCGACGATAGTGCTGGCCGTCGCCTGATTGAGGAACAAACCGTACGACAGGCTGTCGTTAACGTTGAGCGAGCATCCCTGAACGACTAAATTATTGACTCCCGCGCCCGACTCGGTTTCCAGAGCCCCGTGGCCGGCGAAATAGTTGTAAATCGTTATGCTGCTGCCGACGATAGTGACGTGGTCTGTGGAAATGAGCACGCCGCCGGTATTCGAATTGAAGATAAATCCGCGGGTGACGAGGGTGCTCCCATAGATATTGGTGTGGGAACCATGCACGCGGACGCCAGGCACGCCGACTCCGGGGAAGGCGCTGACGTAACTGTTAACCAACGAATTGTACGGGCCGTTTAGAATGACGGCGCCGGCGAAAAATCCGCCCGAGATCGACACCGAGCGCAACGTGTTCGACGATCCATTAAGAGTGACCGCGCCCCGCAATGTCGAACTCGATATGGTATTGCTCGAGGAAAACGCGTCCATTTCGAATTGATCGCTGCCGTATACGTTGGAGAATTGACCGAGACTGATCGAATTATTCGAGCCGCCGTGGATATAGCTGGCCTGGTAGCTGTCGCCCCAGACCGAAGTGATTAGGTTGCTTGAGCCGCTGATCCCGAACGAATACGAACCGGTGGCGGTACTACGCATGACGACGTTGTTGGAACCGTTGAGTAAAAACGCATAGTGCTGGTAGTAGATAATGTTTGACTCGACTTGGACGACCAAATCGGACGCCGCGCCCCAACTCGAGAAAAATACACCCGCCAGGTCGATTTTGCCGGAAGCGTCCGAAATATTGGCGCTGCTGACGGTTACATATGCCGACGACGCGTAAATGCCGTAGCGCAGCGAATTGGAGGGAATAATGTCGATCCCGTATATGTTGACGGAGCTTTGCGTTATCATGAACGCGGCAGTTGAGTTGGCGGGGGGATCGACGACGATTTGATGCTCGAGGCCCGTCGCCGAGCGTATCGTGATGCTGGAGCCGTTATTGATGAAATTAGCGACGGTGACTTCTTCGTTGTAGGCACCGGCGTCTTGGATGATCACGCAAGAGTAGTCGGATAGCGTCGCGGGCAACAAATCGACGGCGCCTTGTATCGTTGTGGAATCGCAAGCCGCCGCGCACACGGTTTTGACCACCGGACATGATTGGGCCATCACGCGGGTGGGGATTAACCCAACTTCCGCAGCAATCCTCGCTTTCCGGCGATTATCAGCCTGTGACGCCACTCTCCTCGCCTGAGAATTCCGGGCGTCGCGCCAAAAACACGATGTAGTGCCAACCCTGGGTCTTGTGTCTGCGTGAGGGGAAGTAGTTTTCTGATGGCATGTACCTGCGACACAGCATAGTCCGTAAAGACGGAAAAACGCGGAAGTATTGGCGGCTA
>JANPGH010000041.1:0-54784 GCA_031423795.1 Elusimicrobiota bacterium
CAGCCCTGACGAATCGGCAACGCGCAACTCCGTCGGGAGGCGGCCGGTCGCTTCCGGCGACCCGTCCTTGCGCGGACGAAGTGGACGGACAAAATCGTTGCGCCCCCGAACGCCGCCGCGTAGCGGCGAACTATTGGGCTACATTCGTGGGCACTTCGATATTGGGCGACGGGGGTCCTGACGGACTGAGCACAAACTCCGTGGCTCATCCTGCTTCGAACCGGATCTGGATGCGAGTCCCAAGGATCGTCAGCAGTCTCGCCTCGTCGATCACGGTCTCCGTCAGCACGGCCCACAACTTTTGCGAGAACACCTTCAGGCTGCCCATGGTCGCCCGAATGCGCTCTCGCAGCAAACTTCCCTTCTCCATCAACTGGTTGAAGATGTGCCCTATCTGCATGAGCAGGTAGAAATTCTTCAGTGCCACGTTGTTTTCCGAGAAGGCGTGCTCCAGTCCGTAGCCCCCGTTCTTCTGCGTGTTGAACCCTTCGTTCTCAATTTTCCAGCGTAGTCGGCCTCCTCGCTCCGATAGTTCTTCCACATTACTGGTTTCCACGCGAAAGCCCGTCAGCCATACGAAACGCGTGGTCCCTTCGCTCGTTTCCTCGGAGCACTCAAAGACGTTCACCGTCCGGTCGCCAAAGTTGACGTCGTTGATCCACCGGTACGTTCGCCGACATCCATCACTTTCGACAACCCGTACATTTTCCGGCGTGAGCGTGAGAAGCGCCTCGTAATCGCGAAACACCGACGGCAGGCTTCCTTCCTTGAGCGTGATGATGTAGGCCCAGCGATTGTGCTCGCACAACTTCACCACTGGTGCGTTAGCAAACAGTCCGTCGAGCAGCAAGCACAGGCGCGTCTGCGGGAAATCTTTCTTGAGTGTCTTCACCAGCCGATAGAACGCCTTGAGCTCGCAGTCTTGTTTCTTGACGTCAGGGTGTTCGTTTTCGGGAAACTCCGTGCCCACCGAAAGCGCCATGCCATTCCTCAAGACGAGTTTCGCCTCGACGGCAGGATGGTAGTAGATGGTCTTTCCCTTCGATGTTTTCCGGAGACAATGATCGCAATGCTTGTCGCGGAAAACCAGCGCCCCGGTTCCATCCACAGCCACCGGATAGTACAGGCCCTGCAAACGGAAAGTATCGAGGCATCGCTTACGTAGCAGCGACCGAATAACCAGCGTGCGCAGGCCACCGATCTCCAGAGGATTGACGCCCTTGAGCGCGTAATTGAGAGTATCGCCGTGGAACATGGTCTCGGCGAAAACGTCGTTCGGATAA
This sequence comes from Elusimicrobiota bacterium, assembly GCA_031423795.1. Taxonomy (GTDB): domain Bacteria; phylum Elusimicrobiota; class Elusimicrobia; order UBA1565; family UBA9628; genus GWA2-66-18. The sequence goes on from JANPGH010000041.1 coordinate 1,284, forward strand.
AGCCGCTTCAACAAAGTCAGCATGTTGGACACGAAAACAGGCGTATCCAGCTTGTACGTGATGTCTCGACGAGCGTCCATCTTCAGCATGGACGCCAGAACGGCAACCAACAATTCCTGATGGAGTGGGTACCCGATGAGCAGGGGATTGCGAGGGTCGTTCACTTCGGCCAGCGCCGCCCAAAATTTCGGAGCGAAATGGTCGACCGTCTTGAACAGAGCTTCGGGGAGGGTGAACTCCTCGGTCGCGATCATTCTGTCCGGTTCACTTATTTTTGAACGCTGGCGGGATTCTCTTGCGGCGAATCTCCAGCTTCTCGCAACGCCCCTTGCCAATTGCCCGTAGGCGTCGTTCGATCTCTCGGCCGACTCGCACCCACTCCGCCATGGCGTTGACATACTCCTTCCAGTGGGCAGCTCGCCGACGGAAATAATCCACCTCGTCCTTGCGCACGTAGCGCTGCCAGGAATTGTGGGGAGTCGGGATCGAGAGGTAATAGGTCCCCGGATAGAGACGTCGCTCGTAAAAGCTGGCGGCGACCATGGGAACAAAAGACATCGTAATGCGTTCCAGCGCGGAACGCCTTCCTTTAAGAAGTCGAACTTCCTGGCGGAGCTTGGCGAGGCGATGTTTTGTCATAATGCATATAATATACTATATGCATTATAATTAAAAGCAAAAAAGGGTCTTGCGAAAAGTCATAACCACTTCGCGGGGCTGGCTACGTCGGTAGGAAGGTGCGAAAAACTACCGATTCGTCAGGGCTGTTCCGCGACAAAGGGCTTCCGTTGATCATCGCGCGTATGTCGCCTTTTTCGGTTGTCGGACCGGGAGCGGCTGATTTATAGCCGTCAAGGCGGGCTTTTAGCCGCTCCAGGGAGTATCGTTCCGCTGCGCGGCGATCCATCACGGCCATGATCTGGAAACACAGTCGGGACAACCGTTTACCATGACTGCTCGTCCTGCAGGGATCCCGAGCGGTATCGTCGGAATTTGGCTTAGCGGGGGGTGCGAGCAAGGAGCAATTGCGCTCATCGAGGCGATACCCCTGACTCATGAGTTCTCCCCATAACGCTTCCGGGACTCGGACGTGGTTGAGGTTCACGGGTTCATCCATCCATTTGGCGAAGGCGTCATCGACCGTCCAGCCGCCGCGGCCGATAAGATGTCCGGCAGGACCTTCATTGTAGCCGAGGATTTTCCAGAAGGCGACGGCGGTCTGCCGTTTTGTCGAGTCCGCGGGCAGCACGTAAAGATCGCCGCCAGAGGGTTCGTTTTCGGCGTCCAAATCCCCCATGCAATGCGTGATTGGTAAGGATTGGAGGCGATGGGCCCTCGCCAAAACGGCCGGGGCCGGCACGATCATGAGAACCGCCACCAGCGACGGGAAATTCACGTGGGCAGTATAACCGTAGGGCGGGCGTTTCGCCAGGCTCGGGTGACCTCCTTGACGAATGAGCGATGCCGTGCTATACTCTATATAGTTTAACGTTAAACTATTAAGATCATGGGAACCAGGCATCAAGGCAGTATCGAAGAAGTCCGAGCGCTGAACGCCCTGATCGCGCTTTCGCGCGCGGCGGCTAGCGTCGGTGCTCGCGCGCAGGAATCGATCGCCTCCCACGGGCTGACGGAAGGTCAATTTGGGGTGCTGGAGGCGCTCTATCATCTCGGACCGATGTGCGCGGCGGACCTCGCCGGGAAAATACTGTGCACGCGCGGGAACCTGACCTTGGTAATCGCCAATTTGGAGCGGGACCGATTGATCCGGCGTACAGTTCAAAAAGATCGACGATATCGGACGGTGGAGCTGGCGGGAAAGGGCCGGCGAATGATTCAAAAGATTTTTCCGGGGCATGCGCGCCTGGTAGCAGGGATTTTGGGCGCGTTGACGGTGTCGGAACAGGAAGATTTGAGGCGGTTGTGCCGCAAACTCGGCTTGGCCGCTCAGGAGGCACCCATATGAAAAAAGAAAGGGAAGGATTCATCAAGGTTCTGAAAAGTGAGGATCGCTTTCGTACAAAAATAAGCTGGCTGGACGGTCGCCACAGCTTTAGTTTCGGGCCGCATTATGATCCCGCGAACACACATCACGGCTTGCTCCTGGTCAGCAATGAGGACCGGGTGAATCCGGCGTCGGGGTTTGTGACCCATCCGCACCGCGACATGGAGATCGTGACCTGGATGATTTCTGGGGAGCTCGAGCACAAGGACTCCGCCGGCAACGTCGGCGTGATTTATCCGGGCCTGGCCCAGCGCATGAGTGCTGGATCCGGTATTTGGCACTCCGAGATCAACAATTCGAAGGCGACCGAGGCGCATTTGGTTCAGATGTGGGTCATTCCCGACACGGAGAACATCGATCCCGGCTACGAACAGCTCGATATCAATCAACAGCTGTCGAAAGGGGGGCTGGTGCCCGTGGCGTCGGGACGCGACGACCTGGGCGCCATTCGCATACGCCAAAAAAACGCGACACTTTGGGCCGGCCGATTGCTGCCCGGCGCCTCCGTGAAGGTGCCGGAGGCGTCGCACGCGCATCTGTTCGTGGCAAAAGGGTCCGGATTGCTCGCCGGCGCGGGAGATCTTCGGCAAGGGGATGCGGCGCGCTTGGTGCGCGCGGGCGCCCCGACATGGACGGCCGGCCCAGAAGGCGCCGAGGTTTTAATTTGGCAAACGGACGCCGGTTGATGTGCGATAATGCCGGGTGACTCCACGCCCTGAGAAGCTGGTCGAAGGTAAGATCCAGCACCGCGGTCATTTTGCCTTCCTCATTTCGGAGCAAGAGGGGGAGCCCGATGTCTATATCAGCGGTTCCAGTCTGCGTTTGGCGATGGACGGAGACCGCGTGGTCGCGCGGATTTTACCCGATCGCCGGGGAAAGCGTTCCGGCGAGATTGTGCGGGTCTTGGAACGCGCTCGGTCGGTAATCGTCGGCGAGCTGCGCCGGGCCGGAAAATTTTGGGCATTGGTGCCGGAAGGCAGTCCCGAGGCCAATGCGGTTCAAGTTCTCTCTGCCGCAAAGGGGGTGACGCTCTCCGAGCGCACGCTCGCGTCTCTACGCGTTGAGCGCTGGCCGACCGAGCAGAAGAACGCCGCCGGCGTCGTCGAGGCCATCCTGGGCGATCCGCGCGATCCGCGCGTGCGCGTAGCGGCTGTCGTCGCCTCCAAGGATATTCCCACAGAATTTCCTGAGGATGCTCTGGCCCAGGCGGCCGCCCTCCCTAAAGATCCCGCTCCCGCGGATTGGGCCGGGCGGCCGGAATTATTCGATTTGCCGGTGTTCACCATCGACGGAGCCGACGCGAAGGACTTCGATGACGCCGTTTCCCTGGAAGAAATGCCACACGGGAAATTCCGCCTGGGCGTCCACATCGCCGACGTCGCCTATTACGTGACCAAGGACTCACCGCTCGACAAGGAAGCCGTTCGCCGTGGAACCAGCGTTTATCTGCCTGGCCGGGTCATCCCGATGCTGCCGCCGAATCTATCAGATCACCTGTGCTCGCTGCGCCCCGATGTCCCGCGACTGACCATGACCTGTTGGATCGAACTTGACGCGCACGGAGAGGTTCACGGTGCGAAAGTCGAGCAGACGGTCATTCGTTCGTGGCGCCGCTTCACGTACGAAGAAGTTCAAGATGTGCTGGACGACAAACCAGTGGAACGGGTGGTTCCCGCGGTGCGCGCATCGCTCAAAAGGATGGGGAACTTGTTTAAGGCGCTATTAGCCGAGCGCCATAGGCGGGGAGCTTTGGAATTGGCATCGCCGGAGTATAAAGTCGAGTGCGACGCGACGGGAACCCCAATTGCCGTCTCAAAACGTGCGCGGTTAGACAGTCACCGTCTGATTGAAGAATTTATGTTGTCGGCCAACGAGGCTGTCGCCCGGACTCTGTCGAAGGCACGTTCGCCGTTCTTGAGGCGGCTGCACGACGTCCCTGATCCCGCGCGACTGGCCGAATTGCAGGAAGAGATGGGACAGCTCGGCATCCGTGCAGAGACATCTTTGGTGGCCGATCCGGTGCGAGGCCTGCAAAGCCTTCTGAAGGCGGCCATCGGCCATCCATTCGAGGAAACGGCGAATATACAGGTCATTCGCAGCCTCAAGCTGGCAGTCTATTCGCCTCAACCCGGAGGCCATTTTGGTCTGGCTTCCAAGGACTACTGCCATTTCACCTCGCCGATTCGGCGATATCCTGATCTTTTCGTCCATCGCGCGCTCAAAGCTCTGTTCCGGGGAAATCCCCGCGCCCACGCGGAGGGCGTGGATGTCGAAGCCCTAGGGTGCCGCTGCTCGGAGCGCGAGAGAATTGCGGCCGAAGCCGAACGCAAGGCCGTCGACTTGGCCCGCGTCCAGCTCTTGGGGCGCAGCATCGGTAGTGAATTTATCGGCATGGTCGTCAATTCGACCAACGCCGGGCTATTTGTCGCCCTCCCCGAGTCCGGAGCCGTGGGCTTGCTGCGCGGGGGCAATGCCGCCCTTGGATCGCAAATCAAGGTCCGCTTGACCGCCGTCGATCCCGTCATGGGACGATTGGAGTTCGAGGCCGTCAAGGACGCCCTCCCCGGCCAGGTCCGCACCACGGTGTCACGTCCCGCGCCCCGCTCGAAGTCAAAGTTCTTCAACCGCCGCAGAAGATAAACGGCGGCGCGAGTCGGCGGCGAAACATACCTGTAACATGCGACTAGCAAGCTAGGGGAGTCGCCTGTGCGACAGGAGTATTTCGAGCATGAATGTCATGATCGCCACCGTTGGAGTCGAAACCGGTAATACGGCCTTAGGCAGCACGGCCGAGTGTGCGTTGTTTATGATCGCATTCGCTGCGGTCGGAGTGGTGTTGTTGGTGATCGGGGGACGGTTGCTGAAGAGCTTCCACGAGCCCAACGCCGTGCGCTACACCTCTATTCGGCTGTAATTCAAGTTCCGACTTTCGGAAGTTCCTCCCACACTGTTGTCCATCGCGGCGAGCGATGGTCGCATCTAGGCGTCCACGACCGGTTCAGCGCCGCGGCTGCGTAAAGCAGCGTCCCCGCGCCCAAAGAGGCGTTCAGGCGGTCCACCGTTTTCGATAAAAGCCGGGAACGCGCCGCTCGGCTGTCGTCGAAAAATTCGCCCTGTCCCGAATCGGCCCTCTCCAAAGCGCCCAGGATGATGCCCGCCTTGCGGTACGAGCGCCCTTCCACGAATAAACGCTCGCCCAGCCCTTTGGCGGCGCGCAGGATGGCTACGGTGTCGTCGGTCGGGGTCACCCGCGCGACTGCGTCGTCGCCATTCAGTCTGCCGTCCTCGCGCCACCCCAAGAAAACCTTCACGGCGCCGGCCTTGAGGCCGTGACGTCGCGCGCGCTCCGCGGCCTGGACCGCGAAAGAGGAGAGGGCGGTTTCCAAGCCCGCCAGACTGCCCACCGGCCGGCCGAACGTGCGCGAGACGGTCACCGACTGCCGCTGCGGCGCGGCGTGGGCCAGCGTCAGACAGGAGACGCCGCGTAACTCCTGCGCGAGGCGCACGCCCCCGATGCCAAGCGTTTTTTGGAGCAGCGCGTCGCTTAAATCCGACAACTCAGCCGCGGTATGCGCGCCGTGCGCCGCCAGCTTTTCGGCGGAAGCGCGCGCGATTCCCCAAATGTGCTGCACGGGAGTTTGCGACAGGACTTGCGCCCGGAAAGCGGGATTCTCCAATGACACGACCCCGCCCGCGTTCTTTGCTTTATCAGAAGCAAGCTTGGCCAGCGCCTTGGTCGGGCCCAGTCCCACCGAAACCGGTATCCCCGTCCACCGGCCGACCTCCGCGCGCATCGTCCGCGCGCGCGCGAGGAGGCCTTCGTCGTTGATCCACGAAAGGAACGATTCGTCGATCGAATATTGTTCGACCTCCGGGGAATGACGTTGCAGGACTTCAGCGACTCGGCGCGACATATCGACGTAAAGCTCGTGATTGGCGGAAAGTGCTACGACACGGTGTTCGGCCACTAAGGCGCGGACCTCGTGAAACGGCACGGCCATACCGATTCCGGCGTCCTTGGCCTCCTCGGACCGGGAAATAACCACTCCATCGTTGCCGGAGAGCACGACGACCGCGCGGCCCTCAAGCTCCGGCCTAAAAACTCGTTCACAGGACACGAAGAAGTTGTTGCAGTCGACCAGGGCAAATAGGCTCACGGCGCGCGCACGACCCAAATGACCACGCCCCAGACCTCAAGCCCGTCGTCTTCTCTCCATCCGGGAGGCAGGCGCCGGACGACGAGTTCGCCGGCGATGACGCCGACGATCACGCGGCCGGGCAACGCGGGCTCGCCGCGGTCGACAACGAGCAGGTCTCTCTCCTTGATTCCCGCGTCCGTGGAGGTAGCACTGGCCTTCATGAAGAAGGTCGCGGCGGGACGGCGCACCAGCCTTTCGTCCAGGCTTAGTCCATTGTCTGCGTAGTCTTCGGTGGCGACGAACATGCCTCCAGTATAATCGAACGGACGTTCGAATTCAAGAGGGAGTTATAACAGGCCCTAAGGCCTGACTGATACGGGACTTTTGCGTTTAATTTTCGACCCGATAGGCCCGTATGAAAATTCGCGAACTTTGGAATAATGCCTCAAGCGACGTACGCGCTGCTTCATAAACTGACGAAAAGCTCGGAGAATCATTCGATGAAATACGGGAAATTGATGACGCTGGCCGCGACGATTTTATTTTCTTTTCCGGCATTCGCCGCGCGACACGCCCCGGCCGTGGTCGTTCGAGAATCGGCCGTCAATGCCGCGGCGCTCCTCATTAAAGCCGCGCCGCCCCAATTACACGGCCCGATTGGAATGTTTTTAGATACTCCCCGTTCCTCTCTGAATCTGACCGGCGGAAGCGCGGCCTCGACGTTGTCTCAAGCGTCGGCCGTAACGATTCGAGACGATATGGATCATTTGCAGATAGTGAATGCCGTAGCCCCAGGGTTTCTGCAGCGTTTAAACGCGCTTTCAAAGGCCGAGGCTGACGCTGTCGTTGAAAAACTGCGACTTCTTGGAGGAAAACTTAAAAACCAAGACCACCTTACGCATCAAGGCGTGGTGCGGCACAATAAGTTAATGGAGCGCATGGAACAGATGGCCCGCAATCTCACGGATTCGCGCACCTCCGAGCAGGCCTTGACCGGCGTCGTTGCCAGCCCAGTTTTGGTAATCGTTCCCCAAGATAGTCCCACGCCACTTCATAATACTGCGGACGCGGCCGTACGCCTTCCAGCAGCGCAGCATCAATCTCCTGATCAACGCCCTTACGACGATGCGGAAATGACATTTCATCATATCACCCGAAGGGCCCCGTCCGATTCTGCCTGGCTGCAAGGACTTGTCGTAGGGAGCAAGGGGAACAGACTCCATCCCAATGTCAGAGTAAATGGGGCCTATCAGGTAGTGGCTGGGGTTTTCCGAAACGGCGATACCGGAATACAGTCTTTCTTTATGGGTACTTTAGTTGAGATTGATGACCACAAACTTACGGTCCATTCGGTAAGTGCCCCAAAACCTTTGGTTATAACCGAAGACAAGCTGGTTCGCTTCGCGGTTTTGGCGCAGTTCGCGCCAGGGGAGGTAGATGCGCCAGCTCGAGTGTCCGCAAGACAAGGCCCTTCGTCAGTGATGGATGCGGACGTAGAGAGTTATTACGCATTCCTCCGCTCGTCGGAGGCGAATTGGATGCCCGGCCTTGCTCAGTATTATCCTCCAATTATTTATTCGGATATTAGCCAGAGGGATATTGTGGCCGGAGTGTCCCGCCACCCCGAGACCGGGGAGAGCGTTTTTTTCCATGGCACGCTCCAGCATGTCGCCGATGATTCATTGTCGATCCATGACGCTCATCGCAGGCGAAAACTTGTCATTCCACGGTTGAGCCTCCAACTCCTCTCCGTTATACGGTAGCCGCCGGGACTGCCCGCGCGGCCGCTTCGAAGAGGCGGGGAACTTTCCTATGATTGCGGGGGTCTTAACCGGTAGGAGAATCCCCCCATGAAAAAAATATTGACGATCACGTTTACTGCAGCGCTTGCCGCGGTCGCATCCGCGACAGAAGTGACGGTGTACAACTCGAATTTAGGCTTGGTCAAGGAGACCAGGCCTTTTTCCTTTAAAAGCGGCCTTAATGAACTTAAGGTCGAGGACGTCGCGGCGCTTATCGACCCCACTAGCGTCCATTTCAAGAGCCTGACTGCACCCGACGCGGTCACGGTGCTCGAGCAGGATTTCCGCTACGACTTGGCGAGCCCCGAATCCATCCTCAATCGCTATTTGGGACGCGAGATAGAACTCGAGCGGCCGGTCGGCCGCGACGGCGACAAGCGGGAAACGATCAAGGGCGTCCTACTCTCCAATGCCGGGGGTCGCGTGCTGCAGTCGAACGGGAAAATTCTCATTAATCCGGCGGGATCGCCGGTCCTTCCGGAGTTGCCTGAAGGCCTTCTCACCAAGCCCACGTTGGTCTGGAAGCTGAACTCAACAAAGAGCGGATCCCACCAAGGCCAGATCTCCTACCTGACTTCTGGGATGAGCTGGAGTGCCGACTACGTCCTGGTCGTCGACAAGGACGACGCGTCGGGGGACCTGACCGCGTGGACTACGATAACGAACAACTCAGGAGCCACATACAAGAACGCCAAGCTAAAACTCGTCGCCGGCGACGTACATCGTGCTCCCGTTTCTCGAATGGAAAATAGTTTCACAGAACGGAGGAGCATGATGAAGGCTGGCGCAATGGCCGACAATATGACGGAGAAAACGTTCTTCGAATACCATCTGTACACGCTAGCGCGACCGACGACGCTTGCGGAAAATTCGTCGAAGCAAGTCGAGATGGCGTCGGCCGCGGGTGTGCCCATCAAGAAGCTTTATATATACGACGGCGTCCAGGGACTTTACGGGAATAATTTCGGTGAGTCCGGCTATTGGGATCCGAACTACGGCATATCGTCGGACAAGAAAGTGGCCGTGTTCTTGGAATTGAAAAACAAAAAATCCGACGGCTTGGGTCTGCCGTTACCGAAAGGTCGTCTGCGAGTGTACAAGAAGGACGATGAAGGCTCCCTGCAATTTGCCGGCGAGGACACGATCGACCACACCCCGAAAGACGAAAAGATTCGCGTCAAGATGGGGGATGCGTTCGACTTCGTGGGCGAGCGTAAGCGCGTAAACTATTCCTCGGACCTCAACAAACATCGTTTCGAGGAGACATTTGAAATTCGCCTACGCAATCACAAGGACTCCGACGCGACAGTCACCGTCGTCGAGCACCTGTACCGCTGGACAAATTGGAAAATCATCGACTCCTCTTTGAAGTTTTCTAAGAAGGACGCCCAGACCGTGGAGTTTGAAGTCCCAGTCAATAAAGAAGGCGAAACCGTCCTGACCTACACCGTCAAATATTCCTGGTAGATGCGTCTCTTCTTGGCCGTCGCGGCGGACGCTGAGGTCAAAGCGTCCGCCGCTGCGGTCGTCGCACGTCTGCGCCAGGCGCCGGGGGACTACCGCTGGGTCGATCCGCGCGACATGCACGTGACTTTGCGGTTTTACGGGGAAACACCAGAATCCGAACTACCTAAAATCGAATCTCTGATGCGGGAAGTCGCCGCGAAAATGGCGCCGTTCGAAATCGGCTATGGACCGCTGGGGGTCTTCGATGCGTGGGAGGATATCCGCGTCGTGTGGGTGGGGGTCGACGCCGGGGCCGAATTGCTATCGCAGCTCGCCGATAAACTCGGCCGATCGGAGCCGCGTCCTTATAATCCGCACCTGACGCTCGGACGCCGTCGGCGCGCAATCGATCCCACCGCATTCCAATGCGCTTTACGCGATGAGCCCCCAATGCGTCTGCAGCGTCCGGTAAACAAGCTCAGCCTCTACGCGAGCAAACCGGCTTCGTTCGGCCACACCTACGAAATACTGAGCGAAGCCGAGCTGGCCGGTTGAGTCGAGGCGATCGTTATTGAGCGGCGTTGTGGCCGTCGCCCCGCAAGGCCGTTGCACTTGGCGTGACACCGACCGCGAGGTCCCGGGCTATGCGCAGGGTTTCTTCGAGAACGGCGTCAGGGGCGTCTGGTGCACGGTCGTAGTCATCGTCACCGGACAAGCTCGTCGCGCGCGCTGTTGCGGTCGAAGGGGCGATGGCTGGCGCCTTACCGTCGAGCATCGCCAGCGTCACCTCTTCGAAAGCCAGCGGCTTTTGCTTCAAGGCGACGCGCTCCTTTTTGCGCAACTCAGCGCGGTCTTCGTCAGCTTTTAACTCGGCGAGCCGTTTGGATTGATTTAAGGACACGGTCTTGTCCTTTTTCTGCTTTTCCCAGCGGGACAGATCCTCGCGGATCCAGCGGAATTCGGCCGACGAGGACATCCGTTGATCGGAGGATTTCGTCAGTGCGGGTATTTTCTCGTCCACCAGACCGGCGTGGGTAAAGGATGCGGGTTCGATCTCGTCATACGGCAGAGCGTCTTTCTGGGCGGACTCCGTCATGTCGCTGAGGTCGCCCCCCGAAGGAAGGTGGACGTGGGGAAGTACCCCGCGATTTTGGGTGGAGCCGCCGGACACGCGATAGAATTTCTGGATGGTCAGCTTGAACGCGCCCGGCTTGTAGGCGCGATAAGCCGGGGGCAGGTAGTCCTTAAGTTCGAGCACGGACTGGACGGTTCCCTTGCCGAACGTGCTCTTGTCGCCGACGACCACGGCCCGGCCGTAATCCTGCATCGCGGCCGCGAAAATCTCGGCGGCGGACGCCGAGGCGCGCGAGGTCAGCACCACCAGGGGCCCGTCGTAGGCCTGGCTCTCGTCGTTGTCGCGCAGGACGTGGATCGTTCCGCGCGCATCCTTGACCTGCACGATCGGGCCGTCCTTTATAAAAAGCCCCGTCAGGGACACCGCTTCAGAAAGCGATCCCCCCGGATCGCGGCGAACGTCGACCGCGACCGCGTCGACCGCGCGCTTCTTGAGTTCGGCCAGCAGCCGCTCGACGTCGCGCGTAACACTTTTCGCCGCTTCGCCCCCGCGCATGTCCGCGTAGAATGAAGGCAGGTCGATCACGCCTACTTTCGTCGCGCGGCTGTTTTTTTCGGGAGAGGGAAGCGTGTAAATACGCGCTTTGGCTTCTTGATCGGTCAGCTTGATCTCGTCGCGGACGATTGGGATCACGACGCGCGTCGCCGAGTCGAGGGCGTCTGTTGGGATCACGCGCAGGCGCACGGTCGTGCCCTTCTCGCCGCGGATCATCGCCACCACCTTGTCAAGCTTCATTCCCACCACTTCGACGAAAGGCCCGTCGCCTTGGCCGACGGCTTCTATCTTGTCGTTCGGCTTGAGTTTCTTTCCGGATTCGGCCGGCCCTCCGGGAACAAGCGAGACGATTTTCGCGTAGCCGTCCTCGTTGCGCAGCACGGCCCCGATTCCCACCAAGGAGAGCTTCATGCTGATGTCAAAATTTTCCTTCGAGGGGGCGGCCAGGTAGTCGGTGTGCGGATCAAAGACGTGGCTTAGCGAGGAAAGATAGTCCTGGATAATATCGGTGCCGTCATACTCCTTGTAGCTGCGCAGCAGCCGCTCGTACCGAGTGTTGATCGTTTCCTGGATGGAGGTTTCCTTGGCCGGCGCAGCCGAGTCTTTTTTCGGGTCGATGGCGACTACGGTGGCCGTGCTAGCCGTCGTTGTGGGCGCCGCCTTTCCTTTCTTTTCCGCAGCGACTTTCGCTGCGGCCTTGGATTCCTCGGCTTTGATCCGCGAGATTCGTTCCAGCAAAACTTCGTGCATGATGCGCAGGCGCCAGAGGCGCTCGGCCGAAGCTTTCGTGGCCGGCCACGGCAACTCGTGTCGGTCCAGAACTACGGTTTCGTCGGTTGTGAACGTAAACGTCGATGCGGTCAGCCGTTTGACGAGAGATACGCGCTCGTCGAGGCGCTTCAAGACCCGTTCGTAGATTTCATAGGCGGGGTCTACGTCTCCGTTTTTGGCGAGATCTCCCAGGCGAGTGCCGTATTTGCCCGCGAACTCGTCGATATCCGCCTTTTCGAAAATCATGTGGTTGTAGTCGAAGGATTCGAGATAATTGTCGAGGAATTCCTTGGACACCGCTGGGTTTATTGGCTTGCGGGCGTAATGGGTCTGCTCCAGCAGCCGGCCCACCAACTCGGCGACGATGGGCCCACCGGAATATTTTTCGACCTCGGCCGCGGTGGGGCCGCCAATAAGGGATAGTGCCAGGGACGCGGCAAGGATGCGGAAAAACATAGGGGGTTTCATCGGGATTAGCTGAGACTATAACAGGTCAAGACGACTTGCACCAGGCCCTATCAATACATTGATTCGGGATCAGGCTTTGACGACGAGGGACTTCATTTCGCGCAGAAAACCCAGGGCCTTTTGAAGATCTTTATAAGGGATGCGCACGCCTTTCTTTGACCAGCCCTTGTATTCGGCCTCGTCAACCCATTCCCGTAAATCGATCCCGCTATTGTCCTTGAAAATGGTGATGCGTGCAACTAATTCCACACCCATTTTCTTGGGCCAGCGCGCCAGCTCCACATCCTCGAGCGCCGCCGGCTCAAGCGGCAGCTTTTCGAGAACCGGGATAGCCTCATTGAGAATGCGCTCGTTCATCGTGACGCCCGACTTAGTCGGACCGGAATAGGTCTCGCCCGAGACGAAGGTCCTAATCGAGCCGTATTTATGGCCCTTAAACTCGTCGACATAGAATTTGAGGACACTCTTATCGCCCAGGGAAATCTCCCCGAGTTCCTTCAGGGGCTTGAATTCGCGTGTTTCAGGCATATTTGCATCCTAGCAAAACAAACGAGACCTTGCGAAATCGGTAATAGCGCTCCATACTATTGACCAAGGGAGCTTCAAAAGAGAGAATGCACACATTACTTTTCATGATGACGTTGGCCGTATGCGCCCATGCCCGTATGCATGAATCGAACGGTCCTGTAGTCGAGCCTTCCGCTGCGCGGTCCGAGCAGACTTCGCCTCCGGGCGGCGGTAAAACCATCGATGACTTGCACCGCGAGTTCCAGGCCTTGCAGGCTCAATTGCATGGCTCAGGTGGCGTGGTAGATGGTCGGTCGGACGATAAGACGTATCGGCGAGAACTCAGGGTGGCTTTGAAAGCAAACAGAAGCGCGGTAAAAAAACATTACAAGGAACTTCGGGGCCACTTGAAGAACTTGGAACAGCGCAGCGCCAATGAGGACGGGCTCGCGCCAGAAATCAACGAGACCAAAGAGAAGATCAACGCAATACTTAGCGACCACCCTGATTTCTTCGGCGGCCCCCTTCAGCGATTTGGAAACATCATTAATCATCGACAGACAACCCAGCACGCTGACGCCGCATCGCCTCTTGTGAGATGAACGGCGGTAGACTTCGGGCTGCCTTCGGGGATTCCCGTTTTTCCGCTTTTTTGGCCGCCCAGGCGCTGGGCGCCTTCAACGACAACGCCTTTAAAACCTTCGTAGCCTTACTCGTGGTGTCGGCCGATCCGGCGGGAGCGCCGCGACTCATCGCGGTCGCGGGCGGCCTGTTCATTCTCCCGTTTCTGCTGTTTTCGACGCTGGCAGGCGACGCGGCCGACCGGTGGCCTAAGTCCAGGCTGATGGCTTTATTCAAGGCGGCCGAATTTATCCTGCTTCTCTTGGCCGTTCCGGCGCTGGCGTATGGCAGCGTGCCCGCGCTGCTGTCGCTGATGTTCTTGATGGGAACTCATTCCGCCTTCTTTGGTCCCATCAAGTTCGCGATTTTACCTGAACTCGTCGAGGACGGCGACCTTTCCCAGGCCAACGGCCTCGTGCAGATGACGAGTTTCGCCGCGATCGTGCTGGGCACCGCGGCGGCGGCGCAATTGGCCCATGTCAGCGCCGGGCGGCCGGGGCTGGCAGCGCTGGCGATGGCCGGAGTCGCGGCGTTCGGTTGGGCGGCATCGCTGATGGTCCCGACGACGCCGGCCGCGCGGCCGGATGCGGCGTTCAATTGGGACATTGCCTCGCGCACGGTCGCCAATCTGCGCCATTTGGCGCGCCTTCCTAGCGTGAACTTGGCGACATACGCATCCGCCTATTTCTGGTTTATCGGTGCCTTGCTGCAGATGAATTTAATCGTGTATGGGACTCGCCTCATGGGTATCAGCGAGGCTGCCTGTGGGAATTTTCAGGTCGTGCTCGCCTTGGGCATCGGCCTGGGGTCGTTCGTGGCCGGGAAACTTTCGAAAGGCAAGGTGGAACTAGGCCTGGTGCCACTCGGTGGCCTGGGCCTGGTCGCTTTCTCCCTGGATATGGCGTTCGCCTACGGTTCCCACCGCAGGGTCGTCTTCGATTTGGCGATGATGGGCTTGTCCGCCGGATTCTTCGCGGTGCCGCTGCAGGCGTTCATCCAACAGCGCAGTCCGGCGGCCGAACGCGGCCGCGTGATCGCGACGGGTAATTTTGTCAGCTTCGCGGCGATCTTGGTCGCCTCCGGCGCTTTGTGGGCCTTGGACGCTAAATTTAACCTTCATCCCGGACAAATTTTCTTGGTCGCCGCGGCGATGTCGGCGGTGGTGGCGTTCGAGCTACTCAGGCGCCTGCCCGACTTTTTCCTCCGTCTGATGCTGTACCCGATCGCCCACGGACTGTATTCGATTCGCGTCGTCGGCAGCGACAACGTGCCGCTCGAGGGACCGGTGTTGCTCGTATCGAACCACGTGTCCTTCATCGACGCCATCCTTGTGACGATGGCCAATCAGCGCTTGGTACGCTTTCTGATGTACCGCCTGTATTACGATTTACCGGTCATCGGGAGGGTCTTCAAGGCGATGGGCTGCATCCCGGTGTCTGGAGGCGACGGTCCCAAGGCCCTCGTCGCTTCCTTTCAGAGCGCGCGCGACTTAATGATGCGAGGCGAAGCCGTATGTATTTTCGCTGAAGGCGAAATCTCCCGTCATGGCCAGATGCAGCGGTTCAAGAAAGGATTCGAGCGCATGGTTGATGGCGTGGATGTCCCGATCGTTCCGGTCCATCTCGACCAGGTTTGGGGGAGCATCTTCAGTTTTTCCGAAGGAAAAGTCTTCTTCAAGTGGCCGCGTCGGATTCCTTACCACGTCACGGTCAGTTTCGGGAAACCGCTGCGCTCGACAGCGACCGCGTTCGAGGTTCGCCAGGCCATTTTGGAGCTGGGCGCCGAGGCCTTTGGCCACCGCCTGGCTGGGTCGCCGCCGCTTGCGATCACTTTCGCGCGCCAGTCTAAGAAGCGGCCGTTTCGGGGGGGAATTTCCGACTCGAGCGGGACGACGCTAAATGCCTTGTCCACACTCGTCGGCTCGCACCTTCTTGGGAAGGCGCTGGACGTGGCTTGTCGGGGAGACGAACGTGTGGCCGTGCTGCTGCCGCCGTCGGTTCCCGGCGCGCTGGCCAATCTCGGGCTGGCGCTGCGCGGACGCGTGCCCATCAACCTCAACTACACAGCGTCAAAGGACGTCGTCGACGCCTGTCTGACTAAGGCCGGCGTCAGGACCGTCGTGACGTCACGCCGGGTCGTGGAGAAATTGGGCTGGGAGCCCGATGGTCGTAAAATCTATTTGGAAGACATCGCGCCGACGATATCGCCAGTTCGCAAAGCACTCACCGCCGCCGCGTTTTTCTTAACGCCGTCGTTCGTTCTGGAGCGCACGGCATTTTCCAGAGCGCGGGTGCCGTTGGATCATTTGGCGACGATCATGTTCACGAGCGGTTCCACGGGAATGCCCAAGGGTGTGATGCTTACCCACGCCAATATCCTCGCCAATCTGGCCGCCATCTCCCAGCTGATCCAATTTTCCCCCAAGGACCGCCTGCTCGGAGTACTGCCTTATTTCCACTCGTTCGGTTTTACGGTCACCTTATGGCTGCCGCAATACTTCGGTTTTGGCGCGGTATACCACTTCTCTCCTCTCGATGCCCGCGTGATTGGCACGCTCGTCGAGAAGCATCGAGCGACCATCCTTATGGGAACCCCGACCTTTCTGATGGCTTGGATGCGCCGAATCGCGGCCGAGCAATTCGCTTCCCTGCGCTTCATCGTCGTCGGTGCAGAGCGATTGCGCGAGGAGGCGGCGAAGGCTTTCGTGGACAAGTACGGGGTGACGCCCCTCGAAGGTTACGGCGCCACGGAGTTGTCCCCGGTAGCCTCGGTCAACATTCCCGACATCGACTGGCCGGGAATCCGGCAGACCGGAACAAAGCTGGGCACGGTCGGACAGCCTTTGCCTGGCGTCTTCATGAAAATCGTGGATCCGGACACGGGCCAAGAATTGGGGGCCAATACGCCCGGACTTCTTCTGGTGCGGGGACCGAATTTGATGAAGGGCTATCTCGACGACGAAGAAAAAACCCGCGGCGTGATTCGCGACGGCTACTACGTGACCGGGGACATCGCGAAAATCGACGATGACGGATTCGTCACCCTCACAGATCGCCTGTCGCGGTTCTCAAAAGTGGGGGGAGAAATGGTTCCCCACATCAAGGTCGAAGAAAGCCTGCAGGACGCGATCGACGAGATCGATCCGGCCTTCGTTGTTTCCGGAGTCCCCGACGATAAACGCGGCGAGCGGCTGATCGTGCTTTACAAGGGGGACCGCGATATCGCCGCCGTGCTTGAAAAGGTCGCAGCGACGGGCTTGCCGAAGTTGTGGATTCCTGATGCGGCGGATTTCCATAAGGTGGAAGAATTTCCCTTGCTCGGGTCCGGCAAACTCGATTTGCAAAAATTAAAAACGACGGCGCTGACTTTTGAGAACGCGCGTTAGAATATAAATCAATCCCGATGATCGATCTTCTCGTTCTTCTGCTCATCGCCGTTAACGCGCTGCTGGTTCTGCTGGAGTTCGGGTTGGTGCGCGTGCGTCCGGCGCGCATCGAGATCCTGGTGCGCAAGGGCAATGCGGCAGCCATCGCGGTCCAAGAGATACTCTCGCGTTTCGATGAGTACCTCGCCGCGATGCAATTGTGCATCACGATGATCTCGCTGGCGCTCGGCGCTGTCGGCGAGCCGATGGTGATGGCGCAAATTGAGGAACATTTCGCGAGTTGGACTTCGAGCGTTCCGGGAGTCTGGTTGCACGCGCTGGCGTTTGCGATCGCCGTCGGCGTGCTTACGTTCCTCCAGATCGTGCTCGCCGAGCTGATTCCGCGCGCGCTGGCACTCCACTACGCCGAACCGATCTCGCTTTTCGGCGCGCAGTTTTTACGGGCGATCGCGTTTTTCCTGCGCTGGCCCGTGCGCCTCACGAACGGGACGTCCAAGGCTATTCTCGCGGCTTTTCGTCTAAAACCCACAACGGACGCGGAGCACGGCGTCAGCGTGGAAGAAATGCGCGTACTTCTGGGTGAAACCCAGGAAAAAGGCGCGATGCCGCTGGAGCGGTTGATCCTGCTCGAGAACCTTTTTGATATCGCTAGCGCCAAGGCAGCCGAGGCAATGCGTCCTCGTGAGAAGATCGTCTTTCTTAGCCTCTCACGGCCCTGGTCCGAAAATTTAGAGTTGATCCGCGAGAAACGATTTTCCCGCTATCCGCTCTGCGAACAGGGGCTCGACACGGTCGTCGGCTATGTGCACCTCAAGGATCTGGTCTTAAAAGAGATGGGCACGGCCCCAGATCTACGGTCACTGCGTCGCGACCTATTCGAAATCTCCGAAGGCGAGCCGCTCGAAAAGCTCATCAAAACCATGCCCGATAAAGGCATCCATATGGCTTTGGTGCGCGACGCGCACGGTCGCATCGCCGGCCTACTGACGCTCGAGGACATTATCGAGGAACTGATCGGTGAAGTTCGCGATGAGTTTGGCCGGCCCCGAGGATGGGCCGACGGGGAATTGTTTTCCGGCGCGGTCGTCGATTCAGCACTCGCCGCCGGCGATCGCCGTGCGGCGATCGAGGCGCTGGTCGGCAAGATCAAGGCCGCTCGCCCCGAACTCGACGCCGTTGCCGCCATCGCCGCGGTTTGGGAGCGGGAGACGAAATTCGCGAGCGTCGTCGGCCACGGTGTCATCGTTCCCCACGCGCGCCTTCCGGGATTGCGCGAGCCGTTGATCGCGGTGGGACGGTACGCCAAACCCGCGCCGTTTCCGACGCCCGACAACATACCCGTGCGGCTTGTGTTCCTCATTTTATCCCCGGCCGAGACACCGGTCGCCCAGCTGAAAATTCTACAGCGCATCGCTTCGCTCGTCACCAACGAGAACCTACGCCGAAAATTGTGGCGCGCAAAATCGGACGAAAGCCTCCTCGAAACCCTGCGCACCGCGGATACCTTGCTCGCGTCATAAGGTCCTGTGCCCCAGCAACAACTGACGATTTCGTTGCGCCAATCGAGCGTCCTCACGGGGGAGAGCCTGCCGGTCGAGGCGCTCATCAGCAATAGCGGCGACCAACCCGCTGCATTTGCAGGCGGGACGATGTCGCCGGTGATTTATGAGTTGCGTTCCGGCGCCAAACAAACCGATCTCCTAACGGTTTCCAATCGGGAATATTTCGCCGCACTGCAGGACGGTCGCCCGGCTCCCCCGGTTTCGCCTAAAGCCGATTCGATCGCCCCGGGCGGCGAAAAGACCTTTCTCGACGATCTCGCACTCTATTCGGTCGTGGGTATTCCAGCGGGGCGCTATCAATTAACGGCGCGAGCGCAGGTCGCCGGAAACATGCTCCGCTCGCAGGCGCTGGAAGTAATCGTGTCGGCGCCGAAGGCGCGAAAAATCGCGAGCGCCTATTGTCCGCGGACCGACCATTTGTTCACGGCCTTCACGCATCGCAGCGGCGAGCGCACGGTCGAGGTTTATCAGCGGGAAACACACGGTCCGCAACCGCTGAGCGGCACGTTTACGCGATTGGATGATTTTGTCGGGGCGGGGCCAGACCCTGAGCTTGCGATAGCGATTCACACCGGCGCACCGGAACTTCAGGGCCGTCGCTGGATCGCGTGGTTGAACGAACGTAAATTCGGAGCGGTACAGGCGCTCGGCGGCGCGACCGTCAAACCGATGGCAAAACCGATCACGACGGACCTCACTTCTCCGCGGCTATTGGAAATCGGATTCCAGCAGCCGGGAAACTCGGCCCTCTTTTTACTTGTCGGGATGTCCTCTGATGGCGCCCGGTTGCAGAGGCTGATCTCCGTTCCGAATGTCCCGATCGCGGTTTTCCCCAGCGTGCCGCTCGACAAGAACCTTACAGAAAAGATTCTTGTCCGCTATGTTCCTGGCGGTAAGCTGCAGGTCGTCTGGACCGCGACTGCGGACGGCGTTTCTCGAGTTTACCGACGCAACTACGGGACTAACGGCGAGCCCGAGGAAGCCTCGCCGACCGTTCTGTACGAGCGCGCCGGGATCGTCGCTTCCATCGCCATGGAAGCCGTCGGAAACTCTGAGGAGGGCTGGATTCATGTCCTCTTAGCGAACGATCAAAAAATAAATTATGTCCGTGTGCCGCTGACGCGGACAAGCGAGCGTAACCTCGAATGGGACGTCCCCATGCCCGCCGTTCCCGTTTCGGCCTGGGCGGTTTCATCCAGCCAAAAAGGGGGACTTCCCCTCCTGGCTAAAACTGAAGACCAAATACTCTGGACGCAAGCGGAGGGAGGCACGTGGGCCGTTCTTCGCGAGCAGGCAGCGAGCGTCGGCCCCGTCCGACTCTTAGCCGCCCCTTTCTTCACGTTTTGGGCGGAGTGGATCGACCCGTCGTTCGGCCTGCGGTATCAGAAAATAATTTCCCCGCGAATGCCCTAAGAAAAAGGCCTCGGCTATAAAGTCGCCGCGGCTGAATCCGGACCCCGACGGGCGAAATTGGTATCATTCATGGAATGTCCGTGGAAAATAGGCGATTTTTGCGCGCGTGCCGGGGTCTGTCGGTGGACGCAACGCCGGTGTGGTTCATGCGCCAGGCAGGACGCTACATGGAGGAATATCGGGCTCTGCGCAAGCGCTACTCCATCCTGGAGCTCGCCAAGACGCCGACGCTTGCCTGCGAAGTGACACTGCAGCCGATCAAGCGCCTGCCGGTGGACGCGGCGATATTGTTTGCCGACATCCTTTTGCCGGTCGAGACCATGGGCCTCAAGCTCAGTTTCGCGCCCGGGCCGACGATTTCAAATCCAGTGCGCACCGCGCGCGACGTGGCGCGGCTGAACGATTCGAGTGCCGCGGCCGATTTGGGCTACGTGTATGAGGCGATACGCATGATCCGCCGGGAACTCGCCGGCCGCGTTCCCTTGATCGGTTTTGCGGGCGCGCCTTACACGATCGCTAGCTATATGGTCGAGGGCGGCCCTTCCGATCATTATAAAATCGTCAAGGCGATGATGACGGATCGTCCCGACCTTTGGGACAAGCTGATGCGCAAGGTGCGAAAAGTCACCGCCGAATATTTAAAGCGTCAAGTGGAGGCTGGGGCCGAAGCGGTGCAGCTCTTTGATTCGTGGATCGGAGCGCTCAGTCCGGAACAGTATCGGCGCCATGTGCGGCCGCATTCGCAGTGGGTTTTCTCGCAAGTGGCGAAATGCGGAGTGCCGGTGATTTCGTTCGGAACGGGTACCAACGGATTTTTAGAGGATTTCGCCGGTGCGGGAGGCGACGTGATTGGGGTCGATTGGCGCATCGACTTGGACGTCGCCCGCCGCCGACTGGGCAATCGCGCCGTCCAAGGCAATCTTGATCCGGTCATGTTATTTTCCGATCGTAAGTCGTTGAGGTCTGCCGTCAAAGGCGTGCTCGCTCGTAATCGCGGGCGCAAAGGGCACATATTTAATCTCGGCCATGGGATTCTTCCGGGAACCCCGGTCGACAATGTTCGGATGGTGGCGACATGCGTTCACGAAACGACAATACAATGAGAGAATCTCGCACCGACAGGCCGCGCCGCGTGATCGTGATCGGCGCCGGCATCACGGGCCTCACAGCGGCGTATGAGATGTTTCGCCTCGCGCAGAAGATGCGGCGGCCGGTCGAAGTGACGGTACTGGAAAGCTCATCGCGAGTCGGCGGGAAAATCCAGACCGACACGGTTGCCGGCGTGACGGTCGAAACCGGCCCGGACAGCTTTGTGACGCTCAAACCGGAAATGGTAGAGCTCGTGCGCGAGCTCGGGTTGGAACGGGACCTGATCGGCACAGCACCCGACGCGACCGTGAGCGTGCTGCGTGCCGGCCGCCTTCTACCCATGCCTGCGGGCATGCAGCTGATTTCGCCCACTCGGATGCTGCCGCTGGCGTTCTCGCCCCTTTTTTCCTGGAAGGCAAAGCTGCGGATGATGCTTGAGCCGCTGATCCCGGCGGGTCGTGGCAAGGAAGATGAGTCTCTGGCCGATTTTAGTCGGCGCCGTTTCGGAACCGAGGCCTTGGAGGCCCTCATCGGGCCAATGCTCGCGGGAATTTTTGCCGGAGATCCAGAAAAAATGAGCGTCAAGAGCACGTTTCCTCAATTGCTCGATATGGAAAGCAAAGGGGGGCTGGCCCGGTCGCTTTGGTTTCGCGGGTCCCGCGTTGCCAAACGGGAAGGATTTTCGACGTTCATGACGCTAAAAAATGGCTTGTCCCAGATTCCTGAAGCCTTGATGAAGACGCTGCCGCCGGGTTGCGTGCGAACGGATTGCCCGGCGGGTGCTGTGCGCCGGCACGGCGGCCGCTGGGAGGTCGTCACACCTCAGGGAGTTTTGGAAGCTGACGCGGTCATCGCCGCTTCACCCGCGTCGGCTTTTGCCGACGCTATCGAGGGGATGGATCCGGAACTGGCCATTCGCCTGCGCGAGATTCCGTCGGTGTCGACGGCGACGGTCAATTTCGTCTATGACGCGACGTCCTTTGCAAAGCCTCCGCGCGGCTTTGGGTTCTTGACAGGGCGCGGCGAGGGGCTCACGCTCACGGCCGCCACTTTCTCGTCCAGCAAATTCCCGGCGCGCGCTCCCGCGGGCAAGGTCGTGATCCGCACGTTCGTCGGCGGAGCGGGTCGCGAAGAGAGTGCCGAGGCCGCCGTCACGCGCATCGAGAACCGCGTGCGCGAAGATCTCGAGCGAGTGCTCGGCCTGAAGGGAACCTCACCCGTCGCAGCGAAAACCACGCGTTGGATCAAGTCGAATCCCCAATATAATGTCGGACACGCGCGCCGCCTCGATCGGATCACGTCGTGTCTGAAAAGTCATCCCGGCCTGATTTTGTCCGGGAGCTCGTACGGCGGTGTCGGACTGTCGGATTGCGTGCGTTCGGGCCGTCGCGCGGGAGAGCTGGCGTTCGCCGCCAATTCAAGGAGGAGCCATGACCCTATTCCAGCAGGACTCGCTTAGTCTCGGCGTCGCGTTGGCGTTGGGGGCTGCTGTCGGCCTTGAGCGCGAGCTCTCCGACAAGGCCGCCGGTCTGCGCACGAACATTCTCATCTGCCTAAGTTCGTGCCTGTTCATGATCGTGTCGAAAAATTTCACCGGCGTCGCCGGCGCCGACCCTACGCGTATCGCAGCACAAATCGTCTCTGGTATTGGTTTCATCGGCGTGGGCGCGATCATGCGCGAAGGCGAGCACGTCGTCGGCCTGACCACCGCGGCCACGATCTGGGTCGTCGCCGCGGTCGGCATGGCGTGCGGGTTGGCCCAATACCGGATTGCGGCAGTTGGCACCCTCGTGACTTTGCTGGTACAGGCGCTGTTCCCCCGTTTCGACATCTGGATCGACGAGCTCCGCCAGCGCCATACGTTTCGCATCACGTCCGACTTCGACGAGGGCGGCATCGAGGCGATCAAGACGATTTTCCGCGAGGCCGGCGTCAAGGTGTTGCGCCGCAAGCTGATGAAGAAGAACGGCAAGTACTACAGCGAGTGGTACGTGGCGGGCCCGCGCCTTGAGCAGAAGAACGTCGTGCGCAAGCTTCTCAGCGATGAGAATGTCAAGGAACTGACCTACTGATGGATCCGCTCAAGGTCGCAGCTGCGCTTAAGGCGCTCGGCCAACCCGGCTACCGTTTGGACCAGGTCCGCAAGGCGGTCTACGACCAAGCCGTCTCGTCTTACGACGAGATCGCCGTCATCCCCGCCGACATCCGCGCGGCGCTTGCGCAGCAAGCGCCGCTTCTGTCGTTGACCGAACGGCGTGTGGACGTCTCGTCCGACGGCCGCGCGCACAAAGCACTGCTCGACCTGCGTGACGGTAAGACGCTCGAAACCGTTTTGCTTCGGCCGAGTCCCACGCGCTGGACGACGTGTATTTCCTCGCAGATCGGCTGCGCGGTGGGCTGCACTTTTTGCGCAACCGGCCTGATGGGCCTGGAGCGCACATTGACACCGGAAGAGATTACCGACCAAGTCCTTTTTTGGCGCCAGTATATGCGCCGCAATAATTTAGAAGGCCGCCTCGACAACGTCGTGTACATGGGTATGGGCGAGCCCTTCGCGTGCTACGAGGCGGTTTCCGAATCCCTTAAAATTCTGATCGACCAAAAATGCTTTGGGATCGGCGCGCGGCACATTTCGGTCTCGACCTCCGGTGTCGCCTCGAAAATCGTCCCGTTCGGGCGCGATTTCCCGCAAGTGAACCTGGCGCTGTCGCTGCACGCGGCCACCGACGAGCTGCGCACGCGGCTGGTGCCGATGAACAAGGCGTTCCCGCTCGCAAAGCTGGCCGAGTCACTGCGGGAATACTTGAAAGAGACCAATCGCAAGATTTTTTTCGAGTACGTCCTGCTCAAAGGCGAGAACGATCGCAATGCGGACGCCCAGGCCCTGATCCGTTGGCTTAAGGACTTGGGACCGTCTGCTCTGCTGCATGTGAACCTGATCGTTTTCAATCAGACGGACACGCCGCACCAGCCGACCGACGAAAGCGACGCCCGCCGTTTCCAGGATATCATCATGGGAGCCGGCTTCAAGGCGACGGTCCGGCAAAACCTCGGGCGCGACATCGACGGCGCCTGCGGACAATTGGCCGTCTTGGAGAAGCGCTCATGAGCGAATTAGAAGCGAATCAGCCGAAGGAACATCAGTTTAACATCAAGGACCGTCCGTCGCGCGCGCGCTACGACAAAGTCAAGCACGCTCTCGATCTCAAGTGGCGAAGGCGCCAGCCACAACCGTCGCGCATGATGCGCGAAATCGTCGATGGGCTGTGGGACGCCTTCGGCGACAGCCCCTGGACGTGGTGCGGCCTATGGATTGCGCAGCCCGACGGCAAGGCGTTCCAGCCGGGGGCCGCGCGCCCGTCGCCCGCGGCGCAGGTCGTCGCGGCGGAAGGTCTTATCGGCGAATGCTTTTCGGCCAACGCTCCTAGGCGCGAAGAAGGGCGCATCGCGGTCCCGGTTCAAGACAATAACGGACGCGCATGGGCGGTGTTCGAGGCGAAATCGCCCGTTCCTTTCGACGAAATGGACGAGCGCTGGATCGAACGGATGTTTAAGGCGTTCCAGACGATCGAGCGTACCGAGCCGCCCCAATCTTAAGGCGTCGGCGCTTCTTGGGCACTCCAGCGCCCATGCCAGTGATGCATTTGAAATAAGTCAATGACTAATTGCGACATCGCTCTTAGTAAGGACGGCTTGGCGGCGCCGTGAAGATGACGGTTAAAAAAGAGCGCCGCCGAGTCACGAGAAACGAAGATCCACAAAGCTCGCGCAAACACATCTTCCTTTAAGCGTATGACCAGGAGCGGGCGCGATGCATGGAGTACGTCCAGGACGTTTCCCAACCCGCAGCGCAGCGAGTATTTGCCTAATATCCTTCGCGTAAAATCGTACGGCGCCAGCGCGCTGGGATCATAGGAAAAGGAGAAGTCGCGCAGGACTCCCCTCTCGTGGATGCCCCGATTCGGGCCGATCGTAAAGCTTAAGGACAATCCCGGCTTGGCGATATCGTACGAGATAGCGTCGACGTCGGGGCGAAACGAATCGAGCTCTCCTTCGATCCGGCGCGGAGGAGCGGGCGGAGGCATATTGCCGGTGGCTCCCCACACCGAGGCGACGCCTTCGGCGGCGATAAGTATTCGCCGGGAGCGAGCGACGTTCTCTTCTTGTTGCGCCTCGAGCCGGGCTGCGACCACGGTGAGCGCGGTATAAAAACGGGGGTCGCAGTTCATCAGCATGCCGAGTTTCATTGCGGAATCATCGAGCTTGTCGCCCCTGTCGACTTAAGCGATAAAATATTCCACGGCGCTGTCGTAATCCGCGCCAAGGGCATCCGCTAAGCGTCGTTGAAACATAGCCGCCAAATCCAATTGTCGAATTGAAGGGGTGCCGCCTGTCGGCGCATGAATTGTCAGAAGAGCTGAGATCGACGGTCGAAGCATGGGGCCCATGTTTTTGAAAAGCGCAGTCAATTGAGGACGCATCGCCGCCCGCGATAAGGGGCCGCCGATCGGCGCAGCTTGCAAGCTGGCGCCGAGCAGAGACATGACGAGAAGGACAGTGAGGACCATGGTCGATTCATGGTATGCGAAAGCACGATGTTTGTCATGCACCGAAAGGCACTTTATTTCGGGGCCAGAGGGCCTAACTCGCGGACGCTGCGCTGGGGTGGCGTTTCCCGCCGGGATAACTCATATAATGCTCAGCATGAGACAGGGTGCCTGGTTTATCGCGGCTGTCGCTGCGATGATGTTATCCGCGTGCGGCGGGGACGTCGATCTACGCATGGGAACGCCGCCCGAAGCCTATCGGCCTGGCCCCGGTTCGCTGGCGCTTTCATCGGCTTCGCCCGTCGAGCTTCCGGTCGACGCCCAGATCACGGCGTCGCTGGTGAAATTGGCAGAAAATCACGGGTCCTACAAGCGCGACCTGACCGGTGCGGAAAGCGGCACGCCTGAGGGGGATATCCTGCTTGTGGGCTCGCCGATCGGTTGGAACTTGCGCACCCGCTTTTTGAACCTGGGCATTCCGTTATCGGAGGCGTTTGCGTCAAATCGCGACCCGGTGTTCCGTCAACAGCTGATCGAAATGGCGCGCTGGGACCGCGACGACGAGTCGCGCGCGCAGGCGCTGATCGCGCTGGCGCGCTGGCACGACATCGCGCACCTCCAGATCTTCAATGAGGCGCTGATTCACCTCAACCCCGGAGTGCGCTTCGCCGCCCTCGAGTCGCTGGTCGTCTGGAACCATCCCCGCGAGGCGATGGTGCTGCTGGCGGCGGCCTCCGAAAGGGATACCGAGCCGCTCTTGCGCGTGTACGCGGCGGCGGGTCTGGCGCGCCTCGGCGATGCCGCCGGTTTGGCGCGACTGCGCCTATTCCTGAATGACGGCTCCTGGCTCGTCAAAGCGATGGCTGCGAAGTACCTCGGCGAGAACGGCACGGCCGAGGATTACACGCTGCTCCTCAACCGCCTCGACGGCGAGCAGGGCAACGATTTTGTCATCGCCGAGTACTGCGTGTCCGCGCTGAAGTTGTATCCGAAAAAGAAGGCCGCCGAGGCCAACGCCGTCGGACCCAAGCCGACCCGCGTAGCACCCCAGGCCGTCGGCGGCAACTTGGTTCTCGATGACGCAATGTCGTTCCAGCTCGACCCGCTTGTCGTTACGGCTCCCCGCGTGGCCGCGCAGCGTGACCTGGTTGACCCGCGCATTAACGCCCAGCTCCTGCGGTTGCTCCAGCAGCGCATGGACTCGCGCCCCGACACGGCCGCGCAGCTGGACGCCTCGATCGGCAACCTGAATCGGTTGACCACGCTCACGGGCTTCAACCTGAAAACTCGGTACACAGAATTGGGCTTCCTCTTAACCGAAGGCCTGGCCGGAACCTCTGACTATCAGCTCCAGGCCCAGATGGAGAACGTCGTGCGTCTGGGCAAGAACGTCCAGACGCGCGCGGCAGCCCTGCTGGCGTTGGCTTACGCGAGAGATTCGCGTTACCTGTCGTTGATCCAGAGCGGACTGGCTGACCCGAATCTGACCGTGCGCTTCGCAGCACTTGAATCCCTATTGGTTCTGGGCGATTCAGCAGCTCAAATCCAGATCGGCAGTACGGCGCGCATTGACAAATCCCTTCCCGTCCAGCTTTACGCGGCGGCGGCGATGTGGAAAACAGGCGACATCTTCGGCCGTGAGCTCCTCCTGCGAAAATACCAGGATCCAAATTGGTTTGTGCGCGCGATGGCGGATCATTATCTCGGCGAATTCGGCGGGAGCGATGAATACCGACGTTTGCAGCGCGAGCTTGACAGCGAAACGGACGCCGCGGTGCGCGCGGAAATTCTCGCTGCGCTCGTGAAACTGAATCCGAAAAAGGACCAATGAAATCATTACTCATGGCGTTGGCGCTGACGGGTGGAGACTGGGTGATTTGGGCGTTGGCGCTGTCATCCTTGGCCGCAGTCACCGCGATCATCGATCGGTTCAAGCTCTTGAAGGCAGAATCCGCAACCTTGGCTGGCTTGCGGGGGCCGTTTATGAAAGCGCTGGACACCGGCGACGAGGAGCAAGTGCGCAAAGCGCTGGACTCCCATCCCGGGAGTGCCGCGCACGCGTTGCGCACGGCTTTGGAAAAGTTGCCCGACGGCCGGGAGGCCGCTGCCGAATATCTGCTCGCGGCCCTCGCCGATGAACGTCGAGCGCTGGAGCGGCACATGCTGTTGTTAGGAACGTTGGGCAATAACGCTCCTTTCGTCGGCTTGTTCGGCACCGTGCTCGGCGTGATTAAGGCCTTCCATGATCTCGCGCAAAGCGGCGCCGGACCCGAAGTGGTGATGGCGGGTCTTTCTGAGGCGTTGGTGGCCACCGCGGTCGGCCTGCTCGTAGCACTTCCCTGCGTCTTTGCTTTTAACATGTTATCGAAGCAGGTGAAGGATTTGGTCGGCGAAACCCAGGCGCTCGGCCGCCGGCTCATCGCCGGGAGCCGCGTTGAGGCGAGAAAGCGCTAGGAGCTCGTGCACAGTTCCCGAGAAGACGACGACGCGATCACCGGCATCAATGTCACCCCATTGGTGGATGTGGTTCTCGTCGTCCTGATTATTTTCATGGCGACAGCACCCATGATCGCGCGCCGCGCGATGAAAATGGAACTGCCCAAGGTCGCGACGCACGAAAAAGCCGCCACGGACGCCCTGCCTGTTGCGCTCGACGTCACGCGCCGTCTCACTCTTTCGGGGCGTATAGTCACGCTGGAACAGCTTACGCGCGCTCTTTCGGTCGCGGTTACGTCTAACCCCGGCCAGGCAGTGACCGTCTCAGCGGACCGTGCGGTGCTATACGGCGAGGTGGCGTCCTTGCTTGACGCTGTGCGCGCGGCGGGAATTCGCAAAGTCGGGCTGGAGGTCGTGCGCAAGTGATGCGTGCGCCGCAGGCGCCGCCGTATTCGCGCTCCTTCGCTCAATCGGTCGCCCTGCATGCAGCCCTCCTCGCGCTCGCATTTTTGATTCCGCGCTTGGTGAGCCTACTGTTGCCGTCCACGCCGTCTCTCCTTGAAATTGAGATTACTGATCCTTATCTGGGCGACGGTCCGCGCAAACTCGGAGCCCCCAAGGCTTTGACGCCGGGCATCCCCGCGAAGGTCAACGCGACAGCCTCCTTGCCGCTTGTTCCCGTGCCCGTCACGCCGCCTCAACGCGCGACGCCGCCAAAAGAATGGGTGCTGCCGGATAAAAACACCAAGCCTAAAGTCGTCGAAACCCCATCGGCGACGGGGACCACCGCCGGCACCGGAATTACGACCACAGCGGGAGGCGCCCTCGCGGGGACTGGAACGGCCGCGAAAGTAGGCGGTTCGGGAGAGGGCTCGGATGAAGGCGTTCCCGGAGGTACGGGCCATGGGGGCACGCCCCTGTTAGCGTTCCCGACGCTGCTCAATCGCGACGAGGTGTTCGCGAACTTGCGCCGACTCTACCCCGAAGCCGAACGCGCGGCCAATCGCGAGGGAGATGTCATCGTCGTCATCCATATAGGAGTCGATGGCTCCGTGGGTTCGGTGGACGTGCGCAGTTCTTCGGGAGCGGCTTTTGACGAGGCAGCGCGCAAGGTCGGCCGGTTGATGCGTTTTTCTCCGGCGATTGGACTCAACGGTCAGCCCGTTCCCGTTCGCCTTCCGCAGACCATACAGTTCCGCCTGACGAATTAAATATAACCTTTCGGTTATTGACATTGTTTTGATCCGGCCTCATACTAGGTAGGACGATATGAAGTCTCGCCTGGCGAGCCTTTTCTTCCTATTAGCGACCTTTGCCGCGGCCCCGTCCGCGATCTTTTGCGCGTCCTTGACGGCGCCGAGGGGGCCTCGTACCCTGTCTGGAGAAGTGGGCTTCGCCCTGAGCCAACTGCCCGCCAGCGTTCAGCTCCGGGCGACTCACGTTTTGACGTCGAGCCCCGAAGACATCAATGTCAGATGCCGGGAACTCGACACGGCCTTGGTGTCGTTGTCGGCGAAGTTCTCCTTAAATCCGCCGAACGAGGCGTTTCCCCTTCCGGCGACATTCGTCCAAATGACCGACGAGCCCAGGAGCGAGGAAGATGCGGCGCGCGCCGCCTTGAGGATCGCCGCCGTCGAAAAAGTATTGGCCAATCACGGACAGGGCGTCATTCCCTCCGCCGTGGTGGACAGGGCGTTCGCGGAGGTGAGCCCCGACCGCTTCGACGAGGTCCGCGCGGACATGTTGCGAATTGCATACGCCTTAGGCCGTCCGCGGGAGACGGACGCGACGGCCGTCGAGATGCCCGCGGATTTTATGCCGCGTATCCCGGATCGGCTGCGGCCGTCTCCCCAAGCGAAACGGGCCAGTATGGCGGCGGCGTTCGAAAGAATGCCGAAAAGCTGGCGGAGGCAATTCAATCGCAGCTACGCCAAAAGCCTCGCCAAAATCAAAAAACGCGGTTACGGGAGTATTTATCAACGCCGGCGTGAAGCCGGAGACGAGCATTCCCTATCCCTTTTAGGATTGGGTTGGACGGAGGGCAAAGACGAGCGCGGGGATGCCATCCTCGTCCCGCCGGCCGATTGGAGGGAGTTCTTCCTGGGGTATAGCCAAGTATCTCGAGCCGTCGAACCCGGGCTGATTTTTGTTCCTAAGAAAAAGAGGCTGTCGCTTGCGCCGCGCCGATCAACCGCTCCCAGGGACTATATTTTTATCCGACCAGGGACGGATCCCTGGCCGGACGAAAACAAGTACGAGCCTTCCTTTGAGAGGGCGCCGTTGTATTTGCCCTTGCACGGCGCTCTCACTCAAGCCAGCGAGGACCTGTTGCCGTATGCGGCTTGGTTCGGCGCTCTTGCTCGGGGCATAGTCCCATTCGCCTTCGATTCCGCGGAGCTGCCCATCGACCATTCGCTCGCCCATTTGACGGAATACTACGCTTCGGCGGACGTGGCACTCCAAACGAGACGTTACGCGCAGCTTTGGACCCCGAAGCTGTTTGAATCCTTGGAAGGCGGAAAAACGGCGCCGGCGCACATCCGCGATACGATCGCGCTCGAGCTGTTCGCCTACCCCAACGTGAAAAACGCCCAATTGATCCGTCAACTGATTCCGCAATGGTTTAGCCTCGACGGGCCGCGCGGTTATAACGGCGCGCTGGATTACTTGGGCCGCATGCCGCAGGATCGGCGCCTCGACCACGTCAAGGAACTTTTGCTTCAGGCTGATCGATTGCTCGTCCGATACGGCGCTAGCACGCGGGATCCCGATACGCACGGCGCGCTTTATTCTCGGGACCGAATCATGCAAACCGTTTCATGGACCATTCGCATAGCGCCCAATGAACCGTGGCCGCCGGATGAACTGCCGGCCAATCTTACGCGCGGCGACAACTTGCTCAACGAGGTGTCCAGGGAAACCTTGATCGGCTTGGTTGACGAGATGGAAGTCGTCTACCAGATGATCAGGCAGCCCGAGAGTTTCCCGCGACGTTACGGCTATGACCAACTTGACGCGCTC
The DNA here is from genome assembly GCA_031423795.1 of Elusimicrobiota bacterium. Lineage (GTDB taxonomy): Bacteria > Elusimicrobiota > Elusimicrobia > UBA1565 > UBA9628 > GWA2-66-18. The sequence continues at coordinate 32,126 of JANPGH010000041.1, forward strand.
GATAAGATAGACCCAGTCCTGAAAGTGCGTCTTCTCAACGATCTGCTGATTGATCTGACGGCGAAATTCGAGCTGGCGTTGGCCACGGCGCTGAATTTGTCGCAGTCCGACCAGTTAACGGCGGAAAAAATCAGAGGAGCGCTCCTTCTCGGCGTTCCGGGCGACAATAGCGCGGTGGGCAAATATTTCAAGACCGTGTATCACCGCCACAGCGCACATTACCAGGCGATGGAGTTCACCCCCACGCCTGAGTGAAGCGAGTCGCCGAGTTGTTCCTATTTATCTTGATCGGAACTGTCGACGAGACGCCGGATCTCCGGCGATGAGCGGATGGAATGTGCCTTTTGGAAGGCGCGCTTGACCGCGGACTTGAGGTACAAACTCTTGGTGTAGAGCTGCTTGGCGGCCTTGATGTCGTTTTGCGCGAAGGCGATGTCGCCCATCAGCTGGAAATAGCGGATGCGGCCCATATCCTGGGGCCCCATCGCCCTATCTGCCTTGGCGAGCTCTTCCTTAGATTCCTCGACGGCGCCCAAACTGAAGAAGTTCTCCGCGCTCGACAGGTACTCGGCCGATTTTCCGGTGGCCCTGTAGGCATAAGTCTTGGCCGGGGCCGCCGCCCGTCGTTCCATGGACGCGGGCTCACCCCACTTATAGCCCAGACTAATGCGCTGGTTAAATCCTAACGTGGCGGCAGGCGAGAAACCATAATCGAAGGTCAAGGGTTCGTTCCCTATGCCAAATCCGAGGGAAGCTCCCGCCAGCGCGCAACGACATGCGCCACGGTCCCATCGGGGGCAGAGTGTATTCGGTTCCGAGCGCGCCATAGGCGCCGGCTTGCGTGGGTAAAGCGACGTCGAGGCTCATGGCCCAGCGCTCCTGTAACTAGTAAGCACTGCCCAAACGAATGACCATAGGAAGGGACTCGGAGGATTGCTCGTACTTGATGGACGTTCCCAAGTTGGTGAGGGCAAACGCGAGGCGCAGCTTATCGTCCACGTACGTGGGGGAAAGCACACCCAGGACGATGGCCTCGGCGCTGGCGCTGGTAAGGATCTTTGACTGGATATATTTGGCAGCAATCCCGACGGAAAAATCATTGATGATGCGGGCGTATCCCATGGAGGCAGCCAAGTTGTAGGGAGTATAGCTGCCCATGCTTTGATCGTTTTCAGTCAGGGCAATCGCGCCGGCGGAGAAGTAATGGACACCGAAGCCGAACGCCCCGAGACTGCCGAGGTTTTGGCCGTACGCACCGTAGTCGAGAGTGAGGAAGTCGGTCGGGGTTGAGACATTCGAGCAGAGGACGGGGTGTGCCAGTGTGAGAATGAAACTGGCAAGTAAGATTATTTTGAACTTAAACAATTGGTTCACACGTACTTGATTCTTCAGGATAACACCGGGTGGCCTAGTAAACCAGTGTCATTCACAAAAAAATTAACCTCATAAAATAAGGTTTTAATCAGAGATTGCTGCTGGCGCCCGGGGAGGGGGTTAGGACGCCTTGGCACCGTTGGAATTGGCTCGCGTCTTATCGACGACGCGCAAAATGTCTTCGCCGTAGCGCGTCTTTTTGAGGTCGGAAATGGGGGCGAGTGGGTCGCCGCTGATGCGGCAGGCGTGCAGGGCGATTTGACGCATCGATTCGGTCGACAAGATCACGACCGGCTCCACGCTGTCGCGTTCGCCGCGTTCCTTGCGCCAAGCGCGCAGTGCCTCGAAAATTTTCCATTCGGTGTCGGCCATCCGACGCTGGCGCTCGGCCGGATGGGGCGGGCGCGCGACGGGTGCTGCGGTCAGGCCGCGTTCGATGCAGGCAATCAGACCGGAGCCGAAGCGTTCTAGGATATAGGGCGACATGCCCGACACCGCCGCCAGGGCTTCCTTCGTTTCCGGCATGGCCTGGGCGATGCGCAACATCAAGTCTTCGGGCATCACCCGAAACGGCGCCCGGTCGCGGGACTGGGCCTGCTGCTCGCGGTACAGCCAAATTTCCTTGAGTGCTGCCGACGCCTTGCCGACGATTTCCTGGCGGCCGACGATTTTCCAGTATCCGTCCGGATCGAAATTGCGGATGGTCGGCTCCAAGTTTTCCAATTCGCGGAACGCCTCGATCGCGTCTTCAAGGCGACCTTTTTCGACCAACGACTTCTTTTGTTCGGCGGCCAATTTCATCAGGTAATGCGTGTCGCCCTGGGCGTAGCGCGTCATTTCATGAGTGAGCGGACGCTTGCCCCAATCCGCGCGCTGGAGTTTCTTTGAGATCACGATGCCGAAGTGGCGTTCGATGGCCGCGGCCAAGCCCAGTTCCTTGATGCCCAGCACACGGGCCGCGATCATCGTGTCGTAGAGGTTCGAAAACGTGAATCCGTAGTCGCGCTTCAAGCACAGCACGTCGTATTCGCCGGCGTGAAACAATTTCTCGATTGCGGGATTGGCGAACAGCGGCCCGAGCGGCGCAATATCCGGGATCGCGATCGGGTCGACGATGTAGTCCTCGCTCGGGGACGAAATTTGGACCAGGCACACGCGCTCTTTGTAGGCGTAAAAGCCGTTGGACTCCGTGTCGAACGCCAAGCGTGGGCATTTCGCGAGTTCGGCAACCACCTCCTCGAGGTGCTCGCGCGCGGTGATCAGGGTGGCGTCTTTGTGCTCTTGGGACATGGGCAGTAAAAAGCCGGAACGCTCCCAGGTCGGCGTTCCGGGTTATGCGTCTTACGGTTCGATGACTTTATAACAGGTATCACGCGATCCGTCAAGACCGGGACGAAGTCATGACGCGGGCACGGCGTTTTAATCCTATACCCGTCGGGACCGCGGCGGATTGACCGCCGCTTCGCCACGCTCCGCGGCTAAAGGCGGAAGTACGGATTTGACGCCGTCGTCGCGCGAAATCCCGACGGGTATAGGATTAAAACGCCTTACCACGCAGCAGGACGCGCCTAACGAACGAGGATAATGGTATCCGTCCACGTGAGCGAAAAGAAGCGGAGCCCCTGAGATAGTGGGCGAATGATATTGCCTCGAGGGGCGTCGTCGGTCGCGCCTTGTGCTGTGGTGGCGCGACCGATGCCAAGCGCGGGTCAAACCCGTGCGTCCCCGAGGGGAAATATTTTACGCCCCCGCGCCCGCGTGAAGCCCCGCTTCTACTCAGCGAACAGCTTTGATAGCTCTTGCGAGCGTTTCGTCGCCGCTTCGATCCCGTCGATGAGTACCGAGCGCAATCCTTTGCTTTCCAGCACATGGATGGCGTTGATTGCGGTGCCGCCCGGGGTTGTGACTTCGTCCTTCAAAATGGCCGGATGTTTCCCGGTTTCGAGGACCAATTTGGCGGCCCCGTAAACGGTTTGCGCGGCCAGCTTCGCCGCCACGCCCCGCGGAATGCCCATTTTCACTCCGCCGTCGATCATCGCCTCGATGACCATGTAGATATAAACCGGCCCGGACCCCGATAGGCCGGTCACGGCATCGAGGGCCGATTCCGGCAGGGTGGCGACGATGCCGACCGAGCCGAACACGGCCTCGGCGCGAGCAAGGTCCTTTTCGCCGGCGTGGGCCCCGGCGCAGATCGCGGTGGCTCCGGCGTCCACCTGGCATGGGGTGTTGGGCATCGCCCGAACGACTGGGCAGTCAGCGCGCAAAGCCTTGGCGATCGCCGCCGTCGTGATACCGGCCATGACCGAAATGACGAGCTGATCCTTGCGCACCGCGCCGGCCAAATGGGACATCACGACCTTAGCCATCTGCGGTTTGACGGCGAGAATGATGATATCGGCTTCGGCGACGGCCTTCTTATTGTCCGTGGAGGTGCGCACGCCCCATTTCTTTTGGAGTTCCTGAAGAGTTTCAACCGAGCGGCGTGTAGCGATGATCGATTTAGCCGGCACCAACTTCGAACGAATCATGCCGCCAATTAGCGCTCCGGCCATGTGCCCAGCGCCGACCACCGTGATCGTTTGGTTCTTCAGCATAGGCATTATTTATAACAGGCCTGAGAGGCTTCGTCAATCGAAACTTGTCATTTTTATGAGCTTGGCTTCGCAAAGTCGTAACAGGCCCGAAATGAGGTTTTCTTGGTGCGCGATTAAACTGTAGTCATGAAGCTCGCTTTGACCGCCAAGATTTCTTGCGACCCCGGGCACGTGCTCAAAAGCCAGTGGGTCCACGACACGACGCACGTCCTGGCCGACACGATCCTGAAGGCGCGACGCGCCGCGGCGACCCGTCAGAAAATCAAGAAACCCTGATCTGTCGGCCGCCTAGATCTGGATGCCTTGTTTTTGCGCCGCGATCACGATTTGCGCGCAAGCCAACGCGTCGGACAGCGCCTCGTGGTGGTTCAGCTCGATTTTGAGCCTTTGACATACGTCGGGTAATTTCGTCGGGTAGATGTTCCAGGTGCTGCGCGCCAGCCGAACCGTGTCGACGAAGCGATGCACGGGCTTACGCAGGCGAAAGTAGTCGCAACACGCCGACAAGACGCCCGCGTCGAAAGGAGCGTTGTGGGCGGCCAGGAAATGCGCGCCTGCCAAAAGCCCCTCGAGCCGAGGCCAGGCTTCTCCGAACGTCGGAGCGTCGACGACTTGTTCGGGCTTGATGCCGTGGATGTAGGTAAATTCGAAAGACGGCGGGACCGGAGTAAAGAGATCTCCGCCCTCAAAACGCGAGGGCCGAATCAGTTGGACGACTTTCTGTACCACGGCTCCATTTTCGACGCGAACCAATCCGATGGAACACGCCGAATCCGCTCCGCGGTCGGCGGTCTCGAAATCAATGGCCACGAAAATGGACATTACTATTTGCCTCGAGACAGACCGTACGCCTTATGCAATGAGCGTAGGGCAATCTCACCGTCCTTCAGATCAACGACGCAGGAGACACGCAGGTCTGAGCCCGAAATCATGTGTATGTTGATCTTCAACTTCGCCAAGGTCTCGAACATCGTCGCGGCGATCTTGGGACTGTGCCGAAAGCCGGTGCCGACAGCCGAGACTTTCGAGACCTGGTCGTTTAGGTCCACGCGCTCGGCGCGTAACCTCCGAGCGGCCGATTCCAGCGCTTTCTTGGCCTTCACGGCCGACGCTTTTGGAGTCATGAAGGACATGTCGTTGACGCCGGTATGGCTGGGGGCGGACTGGATGATCATGTCGACCGGGATTGAACCCGCGGCGAGCGCCGAAAGCACGGTGGCCGCAACGCCGGGCTGGTCAGGGACGCCGACGATGGTCAGGCGCACCTCGCTCTTGTCGAGCGCCAGACTAGACACGAACGCTTTCTCCAACATATTCTTCTCCTGTGCGATGACCCACGTTCCGCGCTGGTTATGAAACGACGAGCGCACGTGCAGCTCCACGCCGAACCGTTCTGCGACTTCCATTGAGCGGGCCTGCATGACCTGGGCTCCCGCGCCGGCGAGCTCCAACATTTCTTCAAACGAAATTTTTCGGAGTTTGCGGGCATCATGGACAATGCGCGGGTCGGCCGTGTAGACGCCTTTGACATCGGAGAATATCTCGCAACGCCCTGTCTTTAGTGCCGAGGCGAGGGCCACCGCGGTCAGGTCCGAACCACCGCGTCCGAGCGTTGCGGTGTCTCCGTTCGGGGCCAGGCCTTGAAAGCCGGCCACCGTGACTATTCGTCCCGCGCGCAAATGCTTGAGAATGTTCCCCGTACGGATCCGACGGATTTGAGCGCGACCGGGGGCGCCGACGGCATCGATTCCTGCCTGCGGTCCGGTCAGCGAGATCGCGGGCACGCCGCGCGCCATGCACGCCATCGCGAAAAGCGAGATCCCGACTTGTTCGCCAGTAGTCACCAGCTGGTCCAGTTCTCGGGCATCGGGGTCGCTAGTGATTCTTTCAGATAGCGTAATTAGCTCATCGGTCATTTCGCCAGGCGCGGATACGACCACGACGACTCCGTAGCCTTTACGCCTCTCGGCGATCGCGCGTTCGGCGGCGCGCTGGATTTTTTCCGGATCGGCGACGGATGTTCCGCCGAACTTCATCACGGTGATTTTCATGCCCGCTCGACCCGCACGCCTTGATGGTCGATCTCGAGAGATTGCCACATCGACGGCACGCCTTTGGCGCGGAATGCGCGTGTCATTGCCCGGCCCACGACGGGGCCGAGGTTTCCCGTGACGAAGGCGAACACGGTGGGGCCCGAGCCTGAGAGCGCTGCGCCGGCGGCCCCGGCTTTAATAGCGGCGGCCATCGCTTCATGGAGACCTGGCACGAGCTTGGAGCGATAAGGCTGATGCAGGCGGTCGTTCATGAATTCGGCGAGGTGTTGCGCGCGCCCCGTTTCCAGCGCACGGGCGAGCAGAATCGCCCGGGAAGAGTTGAAGACCGCGTCCGCCAACGGCACGGTCTTGGGCAAGACGGCGCGGGCTTTCTTGGTCGCGAGTTCGAACTGCGGCACACAGACGGCGGCGGAAAGCGACGGGTGGATAGTGAGCCGAACCGAACGCGGCCGTGCGTCCGTCGCGTAGCTCGCAGTCAGGCCGCCGTGAACGCAGGGGGCGACATTGTCGGGGTGTCCTTCTAAGGACACGGCCAATGCTTCGAGCTCGTCCTCGGTTTTGCGTAAAGTGCCGAACAGGTGAGCGGCGGCCCAAAGTCCCGCGATGACGGCGGCGGCCGAGGAGCCGAGGCCGCGCGCAAGAGGGATGCGGTTGACGGCCTTGAAGAAGAGTCGGCCGGGAACTTTTTTGGGAAGGACCAGTTTGGCAGCCTGGAGGATCACGTTTTCGCCGTCGCGGGGCAGGGTGCTTGCGCCTTCTCCGGAGATCTCGATGACCGCCGGCCCGGACTCGTCACGCAATTCCAAGGTCAGCTCATTGCGCAGGTCGAGAGCCAATCCCAGGCAGTCGAATCCCGGGCCGAGGTTGCTCGTCGTGGCCGGAACCGTCACCGATACGCGGGCCAAAGTCCGGCTCATAAATGGATGGTCTGTCCCGCCCTTAATCGGCGGATCTTGGGCTTGAAGCGGGCAGTGATGCCGGGATCCTTGAGGCCATTGCCCGTCAAGATGCACACGGTCAATCCTTTCGGCGCACACCCCGCCCGAGACAGCTTGAAGATGCCCGCGACGGGCGCCGCCGAGCTGGGTTCGCAAAACACGCCCTCTTCGCGGGCGAGAAAACTGTAGGCCGCCAAAATTTCAGAGTCCGTGACCTGAGAAATCATGCCGCCCGATTCGTCGCGCGCCGCGATCGCGCTTTTCCATGAGATGGGATTACCGATTCGAATGGCAGTCGCCAAAGTCTGCGGATTTTTCACCGGCCGGCCTAGAACCAAGGGGGCTGCTCCAGCCGCCTGCCATCCGCACATCGCCGGCTTATGGCCGAACTCACGATAACCCGTCCAGTAAGCGGTGATGTTCCCCGCGTTGCCGACGGGCATGAAGTGATTGTCGGGCGCATGCCCCAGCTGCTCGACGATCTCAAACGCCCCGGTTTTCTGGCCTTCCAGGCGGAAGGGATTGGAGGAATTGACCAGCGCAAATCCGCTCTGCTTAGCGGCAGCTATCGCCATCTCGAGCGCTTGGTCGAAATTTCCGGCCACCTCGATAATTTCGGCGCCGTGCATCACCGCCTGGGAGAGTTTTCCCGCGGCGACCTTGCCTTTAGGCAGAAACACGACGCAACGTAAGCCCGCGCGCGCGGCGTAGGCTGCGGCGGACGCCGAGGTGTTGCCGGTGGAGGCGCAAAGCACGCCAGTAGCACCCGACTCGAGCGCTTTGCTGATCGCCAAGGTCATTCCGCGATCCTTAAAGGATCCAGTGGGGTTCAAGCCTTCGAGTTTGAGGTAGACCGAGCCTGAGGGTAGCCCCGCGGCTGCAGCGACGCGGTCCGCGCGCACCAAAGGCGTGTTGCCCTCGCCCAAGCTCACTACGGGAGTGCGCTTTTTCACCGGAAGGCGCTCGCGCCAGCGTTCGATCAACCCTGGGTAGCTCATTCCAAAATACGCATCGCGCAATGGGGCGAGGCGACGTCGCCGAGAGAAAGAATCCGGCGTCGCGCCCGCTCGAAATGGCCGCGCGGCGCCGGATGCGTGGTGATCATGACGGGAACGGCCGCAGATCCTGAGGCGCGATCTTGATGAATCGCCGCAATCGAGACTGCCTCCTTTCCCAGCGCGCCGGCGATGCGCGAAAGCGCTCCGGGGCGATCCTTAACCAGCAGTCTCAGATAAAATCCCGAGGCTGTTTCGTCGGCCGAAGTCAATTCAAGATGCCGCGGCCCTGGCCGCGGCGCATGCAATCCGCCGAGCAAGTCGCGTGCCGTCACAAAAACGTCGGCGAGAACGGCCGAGGCGGTCGGTCCCGCGCCGGCGCCGCGTCCGTAGAACATCAGATCGCCGGCCGACGCCGTGCTGACCAAGAGAGCGTTGTACTGGCGCCGCACTGCGGCCAAGGGATGGGCGAGCGGCACCAATGTGGGGCAGACCCCGGCTTCGACGATAGGCTTGGTGGAAGTGCCGGAGAAGCGCAGCGAGCCGACCAGTCGTACGGCCGACCCCAGGCGTTCTCGCGCATAGGAGACATCGCGAGCGGTCACGTGCTCGATGCCCTCGACTGGGAAAGTTCCGGGTTTCAGCCAACCGCCGGTCACTAGCCCCGCAAGCACGCATAATTTTTGGGCGGCATCTCCGCCAGACATGTCGAGCGTGGGATCTTTTTCCGCAAATCCCAGCTGCTGCGCTTCTTTCAGGGCGTCGGCGGCGGACAATCCTTCCTCGCAGCGCGTGAGGATGTAATTGGTCGTGCCGTTCAGGATTCCGTCGAGCCCGAGCACGCGGTCGCCCGAGAAAGAAAGCTCCAGCGCGCGCAAAACTGGAATGCCGCCGGCAACCGCGCCTTCGAAGGCCAGGCGCGCACCCGATTTCGCGGCCGCCGCCGAGAGTTCCGGCCAAGAGTAAGCGAGCAGGCGCTTATTGGCCGTGACCAGCGCCCCGCCGCGGCCGAGGACTTCGCGCGCAAACCGCCGCGGCGCGTCAAATCCGCCGAGGAGCTCCACGAAAAGATCGGCATTTGAGGAACGCGCCATCGTGCCAGGATCGGTAAAGCATTGAATCGAGGCCGGCAGACCCAGCGCTCGCGCCTCGGCGCGAACGTCGTTATCGGCGACGGCGACCAAGGTCAGCTCGGCGCCCAGTCGCTCGCGCAGTTCCGCGCGTCGCTCGCGCAGCAGGCGTACCGTTTCTTTGCCGACGTTGCCGAGTCCCGCGACCGCGACGGAAATCGTCTTCACGATGATGATTCTACTAAGTTACGGACTCGGCGGCTTCGTGGGCGCCGTTGTCGAGGAGGCCGCAAAGGGGATCGTCGAAACGACGACGGCCGTCGCTGTCGACAGCATATTATGAAAAAATGAGATCGGCACTAGGCCTCCGGAAGGTGCGGTGGTGGGGACCGCGGCAACAGTGGCGCTGGAGATTCCCAAGAAAGCCTTAGTGAACGAGACCGCGACGGCACCACCTAGCCGCGGGGCCAGTTTCTCCAGACGATTAGTCAGGTCCCAAGGTTGGAGCTTGAACTCGGAGAGGGTCGAACTCGATGTATTATCGACGACCTCGTCCTCGTGCTCCCAGATCAAGCGCGACGTGTCCCCGCGATAGACGCGCGAAGCGGCCGACATGTGGGGCTGGGGCTGTCCCTCTTCCGTCACGCTCGTGCCATAGGATACATTAACGTCTAAAACCAGGGCGTCATCGAGCGTCAATGCGCGGGCATAATCCCGCGGCGCGGGAGCGGCGGGATCGGGGCCGTAATAGCGCAGGCGCCAATCGAGTTGGTCTTTCGCGCGATTCCACTGCGTCAATTGGTCGGGGACGAGGCCCGCCTCTAACGTCGTCTGAACGGTCTTTGTCGACATCATCTGACGTAAGGTCTGGAGCAGTGTGTCGTGCACTTCGATGCCGAAGTGGGGACGGGGCAGGTATTGCTGAAGGTCTTTCGAAACGCCGAGAGTGTGTTCATCCTGGAAACCCTGCATGAATACGCCGACTGGGGATATTTTTGCAGCACTCTCTATTTTCGAGTCGGACGCGTCGAGGATCCACGGCCCGGGAGCAGGATATACGGCGACGACCAGCCGCTGGCCGGGACGAAGCGCACCGCGGGGATCGGGTAGGGTTTGGACCATCACGCAGCCGGCCGCGGCGGCCGCGAGAATCGAAAGCAAGACTGATTTTCTCATCGGGCCACAAGGATATATTATCGCCCGCCGGTCGTGCATCTGCCGAAATTGCTAAACTGTTGGCTCCGCTCATGATCAAGAAGACTTTCGATATGCTGTTCGGAACGGCGAGCGAGCGCACGCTTAAGCGCTATCGCCCGATGCTCGACAAGATTAACGCCCTCGAGCCTGAAATCAAGGCGCTGAAGGATGGGGACTTCCCGGTGCGCACCGAGGAGCTGAAGCGCCGCGTCGCCGAGCTGTTCGCATCCATCGTGATTGCGTCCGATGATGAAGACCACCGCGAGCCGCGCAAAGTGGCCGAAATCGAGGCTTTAAACGAAGTGCTTCCGGAAGCGTTTGCTTTGTGTCGGGAGGCGGCGCGACGCGCAATCGGACTGCGCCACTTCGACGTCCAGCTCTTGGGCGGCATGACGCTCCACAACGGCGCGATTGCCGAGATGCGCACCGGCGAGGGAAAAACTTTGGTCGCCACGGCCCCGGCGTATTTGAACGCGCTGGTCGGCAAGGGCGTCCACGTCGTGACCGTCAACGATTACCTGGCTAAGCGCGACTCGGATTGGATGGGGCCGGTGTACCAATTCCTCGGCCTGACCGTCGGCTGCATCCAACACGACGTATCCAATGCCGAGCGACTGGAGGCATATGGCCTCGACGTCACATACGTCACCAACAACGAGATCGGCTTCGATTATTTGCGCGACAACATGGTCGTGCGCAAGGACGACCGGGTGCTGCGACCCCTGTACTACGCGATCATCGACGAAGTGGACTCGATTTTAGTCGACGAGGCCCGCACGCCGCTGATTATCTCCGGCGCTGCCGAGAAATCAACCGAGCGCTATGCGATTGTCAATCGTGTGGTTCCTCACTTGAAGGTCCGGCTGATCACTGAGGAAGACGAGATCCAAGCCAAATACGACGGCACCGATCTGCAGAAAGGCTGGGACGCGATCGTCGACGAGAAAAATCACACCGCGGTACTGACCGACGAAGGCGTGCAAAAGTCCGAGTCGCTGCTCGGGCTCAAGAACCTTTACGACGACCTGGAAGGCGAGTGGGTCCATCACATCACTCAGGCGTTGCGCGCTCACCACCTGTACAAGCGCGACGTCGAATACGTGGTCAAGGACGGCGAGTGTGTGATCGTCGACGAATTCACCGGGCGCTTGATGCCGGGTCGGCGCTGGTCGGACGGACTGCACCAAGCCGTCGAGGCGAAGGAAAATCTCGCGCCTCGAGAAGAGAACCAGACGCTGGCGACAATCACATTCCAAAATTTTTTCAAGATTTACAAGAAGCGGTCGGGTATGACCGGAACGGCGATGACCGAGGAAGACGAGTTCCTCGAGATCTACAACATGGAAGTCCGCGAGATTCCGACGAACCGGAATTCCGCGCGCATCGACCTTCCCGATCAGGTGTATAAATCCGAGCGCGAAAAATTCGCCGCGATCGTCGAGCAGATAAAGGAATTTTGGAAGCAGGGCCGCCCCGTCCTGGTCGGCACGCGCTCGATCGAAAAATCGGAGAAGCTCGCGGCGATGCTGCGCGGCATCGGCATCCCGCACCAAGTCCTGAACGCCAAGTACCACGAGATGGAAGCACAGATCATCGCCCAGGCCGGCCGCAAGGGGGCGGTGACCATCGCGACCAACATGGCCGGCCGCGGCACCGACATCCTGTTGGGCGGCAATCCTCAGGACCTGGCCGAATACGAGGTCGTCAAATCCTTGGGCGGGCTGCACGTACTCGGCACCGAGCGGCACGAGTCGCGCCGCATCGACAACCAGCTGCGCGGCCGCTGTGCGCGCCAGGGAGATCCCGGCTCCACACAATTTTTTCTAGCCCTCGACGACGAGCTAATGCGCCTTTTCGGTTCGGACCGTATCGCGCCGCTGATGGAACGGCTGGGAATGCAGGAAGGTGAAGTGATCGAATCGGGTCTGGTCTCCTACCAGATCGAGAACGCCCAGCGCCGCGTCGAAACCCATAACTTCGATATTCGAAAGCAGCTACTCGACTACGACAACGTGATGAACAAACAGCGCGAGGTCATTTACGCGCTGCGCGACCGCGTTCTCTTCGGCAACTCCGTTTCGGTGCAAATCCAGGCGATGATCAAGGAAGACGTCGCCGCCGAGGTGGACGCCGCAGCCGACGGTAAGGACGACCCACGACAGTGGGACATCCCCCTGTTGGCGGCGTATCTGGAGCGCACGTATGGATTGCTGTGGACTCCTAATGACGAGGAGCTGCGCGGTCTGGACGCGTCCTCCCTGAAGGAGCGGTTCACCAAGGCCGCGATGGAGCTCTATGAGCGGCGCAAGGAAGAGTTCTCCGGTTACGATTTCAACGAAGTCGAGAAGATGATCCTGCTACAGATGATCGACAAGTCCTGGAAGGGACACCTCTACGACCTCGATCATTTGAAGAAGGCGATTTTTCTGCGCGCCTACGGCCAGAAGGACCCGAAGATTGAGTACCAGAAAGAGTCGTTCGCGATGCTCGACGCGATGATCGAACGTGTCCGCGAGCAAACCGTCGAGTACGTCTTCAAGGTCGAGGCCCCAAAGGCCCCGGCTCCGCCGCCGATCCCAGACACGCCGGCCGCCGGCGGACCGATGCCGGACGGCATGGTCGACGATCCCGGAGCGGGCTTACCTACGCCGCCCGCTTCCCGCGCCCCCGCGCCCGGCCGAAGCATCCTTTCCGGCGGAAACGGCGTTCCCGACATCCAAAAAATTGGCCGCAACGACCCGTGCTTCTGCGGCTCCGGTAAGAAGTACAAGAAATGCCACGGGGCTGGCGCGCTCGCCTGATCGGCGCGGTCGTCGGCGGAGCGCTTCTGGCGCTCGCCTTGCCGCGCTGCAATGTGGGGCTTTTTGGATGGGTTGGCCTTGCCCCCTTGTTCTTCGCCGCCAACGCCGCGCGTTCGCGCCGCGAAGCGGCCCGAGCGGGATTTTTCGCCGGCGCAGCCTATCACGCGGTCGTCCTGCATTGGATCGATGCGACATGTCGCTTCGCAGGCATTCCGGAGTCCGTCGGCATTGTCGTGGTCGTTGCACTTGCGTGCTTTATGGCCTTAAATTGGGCTCTCGTCACGGCGACGGGTTTCTGGCTGGGGACATCCGTTTCGCGTTGGGCGCGACCGTTGTTATGGGCCACACTTTGGGTCGCGGTCGAATCTGCGTGCGCGCGTTGGACGCCGCGCCTTGGGGTCGACGTGATGACATATACTCAAGGATCCAATCGAGCCCTTTTGCAGGCGTGCTCTTGGGGCGGCCCTCACTTGGTCAGTTTTCTCGTCGTATTGGTGAATGCGGCGTTAGCGGAAGCATGCCTGGCCCCCAGCGTTAAGGCGCCGCTATGGGCATCGTTGGCGCTTTCCGGGATCGTCTGGATAAACGGTATTTTCGTTCTGCGCTACCGTCCGGCGAGCACTGGGCCGACGGCCCGCGTCGAGGTTCTACAGCCTAACATCGATCAATATCGCAAATGGGAATCGGCGCGGGTGCGAGAGATATTGGACAACTTCGAGGAACTCCAGTCCCGGTCGCGACCCGCGCCTCCATCCTTAGTTATTTGGCCGGAAACGTCGCTGCCGCGTTGGGTAGACCGTGATGAAGCAGCGCCGGAAGGTGCGAAGTGGGCCAAGGCCTTAAAGGCCACGCACCTGGTCGGAATTCTGGCAAGCCCCGAGCCGGGCTTGGGCGGCGTCAATGGCGTCCAATTGGTGCGACCGGATGCGAAGGCCGGAGGCTTTTATGCCAAACGCGAACTCGTGCCATTCGGCGAGTATGTGCCCCTGCGCGCGGCAATTCCCCGTTACGTGATCGACCATTGGCTGCAGGTTCTTGATCAGTTCGGCGACATGCAGCCGGGAGCTAAGTTGCAGCCTTTGCTGACCACGCCTTTCGGTCCGACCGCGGTCACCATTTGCTACGAGGCGATGTTCCCGCGCTGGGCGCGTCTCGACGCGGCGCGCGGTGCGCGCCTCCTGGTCAACGTGACCAACGACGGCTGGTATAAGGACACCTGGGGGCCGTACCAGCATTACACCGTCAATTCCCTGCGGGCCATCGAAAACCGCATTTGGACGATTCGTTCCGGCAACACCGGAATTTCCGCCGTGATCGATCCGTGGGGATTTGCCGTCGCCGAGCTTCCGCTCGGCGCGCGCGGCCGGCTCGACGCGAACATCCCGCTCCAGGATCCTTTCCCGAATCGCTCTTTCTTCACCCGTCACGGTGACTGGTTCGGCGCGCTGTGCCTGGTCTTGAGCGCGCTGGCGTTCTTGGAAAAGGGCCTGCGGCGCGCATGAAACCGCGTATCGTCTATTCGCCGCGCTACTGCGTCGAATACGGAGGCCACTCGTTCGTCGCAAAAAAATTCGGCATGACCGCGGAAGCGCTGTCGTCTTTCGCTCGATTCGTCGAGCCTGAGCCGCCGCGCCGCGAAGACCTGCTCTTGGTGCACGGGCCCGTATGGGTCGATAAAGTGCTGGCCGCGACGCTCACCGCCGCCGACCTCAAGCGTCTGGAGCTCCCGTTTTCGCCCGAAATCTCGGCGGCCCACCGGCTGGCCGTCGGCGGCACCATCCTCGCCGCGCGCCACGCGTTGGAGGACGGCGTCGGCCTTAATTGCGGAGGCGGAGCCCACCATGCCCATCGCGACCACGGCGAGGGATATTGTGCGCTCAACGATATCGCAGTCGCGATACTCAAACTTCGCGCCGAAGGCGCGATAGGCCGCGCCGCCGTAATCGATCTCGATGTCCATCAGGGCAATGGCACCGCGTCGATTTTTGCCGGCGATCCGGACACCTTCACTTTTTCGATGCACCAGGCCGATATTTATCCCGACGTGAAGGAAAAAAGTTCCCTCGACGTGGAGCTTAAGTCCGGTATGGCTGACGCCGACTATTTAGGCTTGCTCAGCAGCTCGCTGTCGCGAGTCTTTGATATGAAGCCCGACCTCATCGTCTACCAATCCGGCGTCGATGTTTGGGAAAACGACGCGCTTGGCGGCCTGAAGCTCACCGAGCGCGGAGTCCGCGAGCGCGACGCCCTCGTGCGCGAGGCCTGCCGCATCCGTGGCGTGCCCGTCGTCGTCACTCTCGGCGGCGGCTACGGTCCCTCTCCCTTCGACACCGCACGCCTGCACGCCGCGACGCTCAAGACCTTCGCCGCGCCCTCTAAGCCGACGTGATTTAATAGAATAAGAAAATGTTCGAAGAAGTCAGCCGAAAAATCGAGGATATGCGCGCCTTGCTCGCCAAGGTGGCCAAACTCCTCGATTTGCCCAAGCTACGCCGCGACATCGAGGCCCGGGAAGCCGAGGCGGGCGAGCCGGCGTTTTGGGCGGACTCGGTAAAAGCCAAGAAAAAGTCGAAAGAACTCAACGATTTAAAAAAGACGCTGTCCGAGTACGAGAAGGCGCAACGCACGCTCGATGACCTCAAAGCGCATTTGGAGCTCGCCGCGGAAATGAACGACGAAGGTGAGCTCAAGGAGATCTTGGCCGGGCTCGAACAGGCCGAGACGCTTTTGCGCGCGATGGACATACGCCTGAAGCTTTCCGGCGAATTCGACAAGGATGACGCGATCATTTCCGTGCACGCCGGCGCGGGCGGCACCGAGGCGTGCGACTGGGCTGACATGCTGTGGCGCATGTTCCAGCGCTGGGCGGAAAAACACGGTTACGAAGTTTCCGTCGCCGACATGCAGAAGGGCGACGGCGCCGGCCTCAAGAGTTTAGAGGCGTTCGTGCGCGGTCCCAACGCCTACGGGATGCTCAAGGGAGAGATGGGCGTCCATCGCTTGGTCCGGATCTCGCCCTTCGACGCCAACAAGCGCCGCCATACCAGTTTCGCGTCCTTGGACGTTTTGCCGGATATCGAAGACGACATCGAGATCGAAGTGAAAGACGTCGACATCGAGTTGGAAACGTTCCGGTCCGGAGGCGCTGGCGGGCAGAACGTGAACAAAGTCGAAACCGCGGTACGCATCCGCCACAAGCCCTCGGGACTGGTGGTCGCCTGCCAAACCGAGCGCTCGCAATTGCAAAACCGGATGAATGCGATGCGGATGCTCAAGGCCAAGCTGTATCAAATCGAACTAGACAAGAAGCGCTCAGGCATGGAAAAGCATTACGGAGAGATGGGCGACATTGCCTGGGGCCATCAGATCCGCTCATACGTGTTCATGCCCTACCAAATGGTCAAGGACCTGCGCACCGGTCAACAGACGTCCCAAATTTCCGCAGTGATGGACGGCGACCTGGATCCGTTTATTGAGGCTTATCTCGGCTGGATCGCGGCCGGCAAGCCACCTCGGGTCAAAGCCGGGGCTGAAGTCGACTAGCGCTCGCCCCACTGAACGCAAGGTTCGCACCCCCCTTGACAACGCAAGGTCGCGGGGCTACCCTGCACAAACCGGGAGGAGGCCATGAGGGCGGCGGCGTTGTTTCTCTGCTTGAGCGTAGGTTCAGCGAATGTTCGCGCGGGGGTCTGTTCATCGACGGCCAAAGCCGCCAACTCGTGCGACTCCGCTTTGCGCCACTACCTGGAGACCGCCGGCCCGGAAGACGCCCAACGCCGCGTCTGGGCAAGGGGCGGGGAGCAGCAGCGACGGATGCGTTTCGCTCTCTCCGAATTGATCGCGAATGTCGAGGGTCGCGGGCGGTCCATCATCGACAAAGCCGACAATGTCGTGAATTTGGCTGTGGAATTGGGCGTCGTCGATAAAAAAGTGCATGCTGGGTCCGAGGGCGCGGGAAGCTCCGTCTTCGTGAAAGACGTCGGGTACACCGTAGGGGTTACCCCCGAACCGACGACGGCGAGCGCGATGGCTTCGGTGATTTCCGCGGCGCTGGATTTCCGCCAATCGGTTGTCGATTTTGCCGAGGACTTGTCGCGGCGTTGCGAGACCCGAAACTTGATGTCCAAACACGGCATCGAGTCTTCGGTTAAATCAGATTTCTGCGTTTCCGGTAAAAAAAGGAAAGCCGTCACGGCCCCGCTCGAATTCGACGCCGCATTGCGCTACTTGACCGACCCCAGCATTAAAAGTGTCAATGACGCTTCAAAGTGCAGAGGCGTCGCCTTGTCGCGTTTCGACTACCGCCTCTGCAACTTGTTGGCCACGCGCGCTGAGGCCGTCGCTATTGCGGCGAACGCGGCTAAGAAATCAGAGGACGACCTGGCCCCGACGGAACTGAGCCGCATACGAAGCACTCCTGAATATGGTGAACTGGAAGATGCGGTCAAGGCGGCCGGCGGCGAATGACGCGCCCGAGCCGTCGCCGCGTCGCGGCCGCCGCGATCATCGCGGCATTGTTTCTGTATGGAGGAGTGGTGGCAGCCAAAAGCAAGGATAAATCCAAGCCGAAGCCCAAGGCCCCGGTCGGTTTCCAATTCAAAAACATTAATTCTGTCGTCATCACCCGCTACGCGAAGATGTCCGATTCTCGCGACAACCCGAACAGCTCGCGTGTTTCCGTGATCAAAAACAAGGAAACCGTCGCCCGGTTGCTAGAGCTGATCAATGCCATGCCGGCGAAGGGAACGATGATGAAGAAGATTGCTGACGTGGAGTATATACAGGCCGCGTTTTACGGACATTACGATTCGCCGCCGGTCATAGTCGATCTTTTCGGCGGCAGGGTGCAGGCTCCGGACACGTCGTTTTACGAGGGCTTACCTCAAGAGGCCGAGATCTATCGGATCCTTTCCGAGGCGAAGGCGGTGCCCAAGCGCGGCCTGCGCGTCGCGAGTGCTAAATCTGTGTCGGTGGAGGAGTACGACCACGCCGTTTACGCCGTCAAAGAGCTGGCCCCGAACCGCGCGGTCAAGATCACCGACCCGAAGACGACGGCAGCACTCCTGGAGCTGCTGAATCAGATGCCGCTCAAGGGAGACGCCTTCATTTCGTATACGTCCGGGGTTCCTTTCATCCAGGTTTATTTTATTGAAGACAATGGCGAGGAAACGTTGGTGAAACTCTACGGCGGCAAAATTTCCACGACCGACGGCTCTTTTTACAAGGGCGGCCCGGGCGAGGAGCCGCAAAAGAAATTTGTCGAGATTCTTGCTGCGGAATTGGCCAAGACGGCTCCCGAGGCGCGCTATGCGTTCGATGCCGAAAATGCGCAGACGGCGCTTCTGCAGATCAAGAAAAACGAGCGGGACGACGAAAAATCCTGGGAACGTGTCTCGGATCCAAAATTCATCAGGAAAATCCAGGACGCGCTGGCCAAATTGCCGACGAAGGGCGAGATGATGAAGTCCTGGTCGGAAGACGCGGAGGTCCTCTCCGTGACATTCAGTCGGCCCGGCGCACCGCAGACGTACATTGAATTTTACAATGGACGGATCAAGACATTGGACGGCTCCTTTTACTCCGCAGGTTCGAACCCGGAAAAGCCGCTGTACGAACTGTTGAAGAAACAGTTCAAATATGGTTCTCGTGGTTAAAAAACGCTCCATCGGCGTGGCCATTATTGTCGCATTGGCGTTTTTCAATGGAGGAAGCGTGGCAGCCAAAAATAAAGAACGCTCAAAATCGCCGGCCGCGGCCGGCTACAGTCTCAAGGGCATCAATACCGTTGTCGTTACCCGATACGCGAAGATGTCCGATTCACGGGACAACCCGGAAAGCAAGCGCGTTTCCGTGATCAACAACAAGGAAACGGTGGCTCGCTTGGTGAAATTGGTCAACGCACTGCCCGCCACGGGGACGATGATGGTCAAGCCCGGCGACGTCGAGTTTATGCAGGCCTCATTCTCCGGACATTATGATTCCCCTGCGACCGTCATCAGTATCGTGGGCGGCATGGTGCAGGCGCCTGCGGATACCTCATTTTACGGAGGCGGGCTGCCCGAGGAAAAGGAGATTTATCAAATCCTTTCCCAAGCCAAGCCGATGCCGAAGAAGGGGCTGCGCGTGAAAAGCGCCAAGTCCGTGCGAATCGAGGAGTACGATCACGCCTTCTACAAAACCGCGAACCGGTCGGCTGAAATCCGCGATCCCAAAACGGTGACGGCGTTGCTCGAGCTGCTCAACCAAATGCCGTTAAAGGGGGAGATCTTCGCGTCTTTCGCGCCCAACATCGACACGACGCATGTCTTTTTCGTCGACGACGGGGGGGAGGAGACGGCCGTAGCCCTTTACGGCGAAGGTATTTCCACGACGGACGGCTCCTTTTACGCCGGCGGGCTGGGTGGGGAATTGCAAGAGAAATTCAACCGTATCCTGAGAGCGGAATTGGCCAAGACCTGCCCCGAATCCCGCTATGCGTTCGACGCCGAAGGCGCGCAAAGCGTTTCCGTCGATTTGCGCAAAGGCGACGCCCGCGGCTTTGGCCAGGAGATATCGGATCCGAAGGCGATCAAAAAAATCCGGGACTTGCTGGCTAAATTGCCCGCGCAAGGAAATGAAAAGATTTCCTGGGGCGACGACGTGGAAGTGTTAACGGCGACGTTCAGCCGGCCCGGTGCGCCGAAGACGCATATCGAGTTTTACGACGGCCACATCAAGGCGCCTAACATCGCCTTCTATGGCGACGGATCGCGTCCGGAGAAGTCACTGTATGAGCTGCTGAGACGCCAGGTCAAGGACGTGCAGAAGCCCATTTCCAGGGTGAGCACTCCGAAACCGCCTTCCCCAAAAGGAGAAGGCCGCCCGTAAGGGCGGCCTTCTGTTTTCCGCGTCTGCGAATTTAGGCGGCGGTGTTTGAGTATTTGGCGTTGTGGTCGACCTTGATCCCCGGGCCCATCGATGAGGTGAGAGTCACGCTCATCATATATACGCCCTTCGATGCGGCCGGCTTGGCCTTGGTCAGCGCTTCCAAGATGACGCGCGCGTTGCCGGCGATCTTGTCGGCGGGAAACGACGCTTTGCCGACTGGAACGTGAATAATGCCGTAGTCGTCGACCTTGTACTCAACGCGGCCGGCCTTCAATTCCTTGATCGTCTGCGCGACGTTCATGGTGACAGTGCCGGACTTGGGGTTGGGCATCAGGCCCTTGGGGCCTAGAACCTTGCCGAGCTTGGACAGGTCCTTCATCATGTCTGGCGTGGCGACAAGAATATCGAAGTCGGTGAAGCCCTTGGCGATCTGGTCGATTAAGTCCTCGGCTCCGACGATATCGGCCCCCGCGGCTTGGGCGTCCTTCTGCTTGTCACCGCGGACGACGACGGCGACTTTCTTGGTTTTGCCGAGGCCGTGGGGCAGGCCGACGGTGCCGCGGACCTGCTGGTCGGCTTGCTTGGGATCCACACCCAAGCGGACGTGCAATTCGACGGTCTCGTCGAACTTTGCGGTCGCGCACTTCTTGACCTGTGCCGCGGCCTCTTCCAGCGTGCTTAGCTTTGCGCGGTCAAGATCCTTGACCAGCGCTGCGTATCTTTTACCCATGTGATGTACTCTCCTGACCTTTTAGCGCTCCTGTTGGAGCTCGGTCTAATTAACGGCTATTTCGTGACTTCGATGCCCATCGAGCGGGCCGTTCCCTTCACCATCAAGACGGCCTGTCCGAGGTCCTTCGTGTTCAGGTCGGGCATCTTCGCACGCGCGATGTCCTCGGCCTGTTTCTGGCTGATCTTGCCGACCTTGTTGCGGTTCGGTTCACCGGAACCCTTCGCCAGTCCCGCGGCTTTCTTCAGCAACGACGAGACGGGCGGCATTTTCGTGATGAAGTCGAACGAGCGGTCCTCGAAGACCGTGATCACGACCGGGATCAGCATCCCGGATTCCTGCGTTTTCGTTTTCTCGTTGAAGCGCTTGCAGAAATCCATGATGTTGACGCCGTGCTGGCCGAGCGCGGGGCCGACGGGGGGCGCGGGGTTTGCGGCTCCGGCCGGAATCTGCAACTTGATCTGGGTTTTGACCTTCTTCGCCATGGCAATGACCTCTATGTGCGGCTTAAAATCCTACTCTCGTCCCCACTTTGTCGGCAGCAGGGCTTTGGCCAGCGTGCCGATCAGAACCATCAGCAGGAACAACTTCCAGAACGGCGCGTCTTCGGCGCCGAACACCCATTGGGTGAAGGCGGGGCTGAACACGTACGGCCACATCAGGTTGACGGCAATGGCAGCCAAGAGCGACCGCCCGAACAGCATCAAGAGCCCAAACCCGACCGCCGCACCCATCGTCAGGAGTGCGAGGAGCGCTCCGATCACACCGAGGGATTTCACGTGCGCCATGCGCACGCGCATCCCCTCGAAGCTTTCGGTTCCGGGCGGCAGAATCTCGGGCTCGATCACGTTCAGATTTTTTCCACCTGCAAGAAGTCCAATTCGACCGGCGTCGGCCGGCCGAAGATGGTGACCATCGCCTTGATCTTGGCCTTGGTATCGGACACTTCCTCGACGATGCCGATGAAGTGGCGGAACGGGCCGTCGATGATGCGGATATTTTCGCCCTTGTCGAACTGCACGGCCGGCCGGGGCTTGCCCTCGGCGGCGGTGTTGGTCAGTTCCAAGATGTTGTCGATCTCTTCCTGGGCGAGCGTCACGGGGTTCGTATCACCAAGGAAACCGGTCACGCCGGGGATTCCTCTGATCATCCAGTAGGTAATTTCGTCGACGACCATATCCATCAGGAGATAGCCGGGGAAGAACTTGCGCTTGGAGATCTTCTTCTTGTTCTTCTTGACCTCGACGACGTCTTCGGTGGGGACCAGGACGTTGAAAATGCGGTCTTGCATCTTCTCGGTTTCGATCTTCTGAAGAACGGTCTTATGGACGCGGTCTTCGTATCCGGACTGGATGTGGACGACATACCAGCCTCGTTTTCGGGGGGTGGTGGCAGTATCGGTCATGAATCTCCTAGCGTCCGAGGACGGACCTGACGAGGATTGAGAGCACGTAGTCCACGCCGGACACGTACAACGCCATCAACACCACGAGAATGACGACGGCCTTCGTGGAGTCAATGGCTTGTTGACGAGTAAGCCACGTGGACTGTTTGAGCTCGGAATACGCTTCTTTAAAAAAATTTATGGCGATGTTCATTAGGGTCCTTCAAAAAACGCTACGTCTTATTCCTCGGGTCCTGGCGGGGGCGCCAGGATTCGAACCTGGAGTCCCGGTTTTGGAGACCGGTGGTTTAGCCAGTTAACCGACACCCCCACCAGACCCGAATCGGACTACTTCACTTCCTTGTGCGCGGACTGCTTGCCGCACGCGCGGCAGAACTTCTTGAGCTCCAGCTTGAACTCCTTCTTCTTGCCGCGCTGGTAGTGGTAGTTCTTGTTCTTGCAGACAGTGCAGCCGAGGATGACGATGTGCCTATCTCCCATGACCTAGTCCAGAATGTCGGCAACAACGCCGGCCCCGACTGTGTGACCGCCTTCTCTAACGGCGAAGCGCAGTCCCTTCTCCATCGCGATCGGGCAAATCAGCTCGCACTCGATATCGATGTTGTCCCCAGGCATCACCATCTCCACGCCG
>JANPGH010000042.1:0-14007 GCA_031423795.1 Elusimicrobiota bacterium
AGTGGTAGGCATCTCGCAGGCATCGCTGTTTTCGCATCCGGCAATCGTGCCAGATTTTGCGACCGCCTTAAACGCTATTTCTTCGTCGAGAGCACCGCGCTTTTTACGCCGATTTCACCCACTCGCCGGGATGAAGACCCAGATAATTTAGGTGTGATGGGCCATGGATTGAAAGAGCTTTCATCCGGGATATTGATCGTCGGAAGGTCCCCATCACTTTTAATCATTCCATCCTTTTCTGAACGAATATATTCTGCATAGCTCGACCATCGCCATAAATCGGGCGATTTAGTGAGCCCAGCTCGTACAGGATTCCCATGGATATAACGTATTAGGGCTGCTAGGTAAGCATTATCGAGGCAGATCACTGCTTTATAGCGAGCTTGAAAAAGGTGCCCCGTTCGGACGTGACGGTGATTGAAAGAAAGGGAGTAGCTTGTCAGTATTCGTTGCATAAGGATGGAGAGCTGAGTTATCCCAACTTTGACTGCCAGATGGAAGTGATTCCCCATGAGGCAGTAAGCGAGTCGTTGCGCGTCCATTTCACGAAAGACATGCGTGAGAATTCTCATGAAATGATGACGGTCCTGATCATCTGAAAATATTTCGCGCCCGTCGACACCACGAGCCATCGCATGATAGACCGCGCCGGGATAATGTATTCTAGGCGCACGCGGCATACTACACATACGATTTTCACCCTTAAATGGTTCCCACCCGAAAAATAACTGCAATAACTGCAAGCCTGACCCTCTTCTTGCTCTTCTTGTTGGCGGGTTGTGGGCCGACGCGGGAGGTGGAGCCGAATTACTCCTACCAGCAGGCGACGGAGATCAAGGCGGGCTGGACGGGCGTGGGGACGATGAAGAACGCCAAGGAAGCGCATTGGTGGAGGGTTAACGCGGCCGCCGAAGGGGTGTTGTCGTTCAAGTTGGGGGGGATTCGCGACATCGATTTTGTGCTCTCCGCGTATGATAAGGACCGGCGTGAGCTGGTTCGGATTGACGAGACGACGACGGGCGGCGACGAGCAGTTGAACGGACTGGGAGTTTCTCCAGGCTCCTATTATGTCACCGTCTCCAACAAGAATCCCGCGGCCAATAATCCGACCCAGGAGTACAAGCTCGTCACGACGTTCGAGGTCGCGAAGGGGCGCGAAAGGCAGCCGAATTTTTCGGCCTTGGCGGCGCAGCCGATCGAGGAGGGGGGCACGGTGCGAGGGTGGTATTGGCCGACGCGAAATCTCCTCAGTATCGACTCTTCGTCGGCGTTGGTTCAAGGCGTCGATCATTGGTTCTCGGTTGAAGTGCAGAAGCAGGGGCTTTTCCTTCTTAATGTCGATGTGAGCGAAGTGCCTAAGGTCGACTCGATTTTGGAAGTGTACGACACCAACGGCTATAAGCTGATAGCCGTTGACCAGGGAGGTGTGGGCGAAACCGAGAGCCTGCGCAATTTCGGCGTGCGCGGGCCCGCGAAGTACCAGTTGCGGCTGAGGTCCAAGTACGAGAACGCCGGCAATGTCGAGGTGCCCTTCGACCTGATGACGGAACTGCTCCCTTACCAGGGCCGCACTGAATTTGAGCCCAATAATCAGCGCGCCGACGCCACTCCCTTTGAACTGGACTCCATTCAAGGAACCGTCGCGCCCGCGGCGGACGTCGATTGGTATAAGGTTTCGGTCGGGACGGATTCCAAGTTCATTCTGCGCGCGGACGCGACCGGCGTGCCCGGAATGGAATTGGTTTTGACGTTGAAAGACTCGTTCGGGAACGATTTGACGACGATTGACAATGGCGGCAGGGATCAGCCCCAGGTTCTCACTGGTTGGGGTGTGACGAAAGGCGACTATTATCTGGTCGTCTCTGAAAGGAGCGGCAAAAAATCAGACGGCCACAACTCATACACGTTGAGCAAGAAGCTAATCCCGTCGCAGGCGGGACTCGAGTGGGAGCCCAACGATTCGACTGGAACCGTGCAGGCAATCAAGATCGGAGAATCGGCGGATGGATACTTCGCGCCCAAGGGTGATCAGGACTGGTACGAGTTTAACGTCTACCAGAAAAGCGTCGTTGAGCTGGACCTGACTGGGGTCATTAACATGATCCCGACGCTGACTTTGTTCGACCAAGAATACAAGGAACTGGCCTCGGCGTCAGCGGCCAAATCCGGCGAACCCGTGACGCTGCCCCGGGAGCTTGACCGCGGCACGTATGACGTCCGCTTGAAGCCCGGCGACGGCGCGCAGAACAACGTGCGCGATAAGTACTCGTTCCGCGTGAGGGTTAAGTGAAGCGCATCGCGCTGGCTGTCGCATTATCGGCCGCTTGCGCGTCGCCGCATGAAACGGTTCGAATCGACGCGACGCCGAAGACTCGGGCATCGGTCCCTGCAGTCAAAGACCCCAATTTCGTCCTGGTCGTCACCGAGGCCGTCCCGAATACCGATGTTGATGGCGTCTCGTACACGAAGGTGTTCGTCGACGGGCGTGAGGCAGGCAAGACCGAGGTTGGCCGTAAATCCGAGACCCGCAAGCTTGCGCTCAAGCTTCCCGCCGGAAACCAACCGGTGCGTTTGGAGCACTGGCTCCTACCCGCGGTCGGCGAATGGACGCGTCTGGACGATATCCTTCAGCCGCGGGAACGCTTCGTGCGCATCGAGGACGGAACCATCGCGCGCCTCGAGCTGCGCTTCGCTGAAAACGAGGCGTCCAACGCCGTCACGCTCAGCCGCGAAGCCGCTTCGCGCTGAGTCGAAGTTCTCTTCGCTCGGCGAGGGATTTCAGGAAACGTCGCACCGCGATGGGATTGCGCAGCCGACGGCTCGCTTCGGTATGGCCGCGCCCCACGCGCAATCCGGCGCCGCGGCCATAAGCCACGCGCAGCATCGACTCGTCGAAGTGTTCGTCGCCGATGATGAGCAAGGTGGGCCGGCCGAATTTTCGCCAGAGCAGTTTTACCGCCATACCCTTGTCCCAGTCTGTCTGAGGCATGACCTCCCACGCGCGCCGGCCGCGGCGCCAGCGCAATCCGCGCGGGGCGGCGGCGCGGGCATGCGCCAAACGGCGCTCGAGCTCCTGACGACGCTCCGGCGGGACGGCGCGGTAATGGACGCAGACGGCGCCGTGTTTATCCTCAACGCGTAATCCCGGCACGTCCGTCAAAAGGCGGCGGAGGCTTTGCGCCAACGCGGCCAGTGCGGGGCGCACGGATATGACGAGCGGATGGATGTAGTTCAAGTTCGGACCCACGATCTCCAGGCCAAACACTCCGCCGTATATCAGATCGGGTATACGGACGCGCTCCCGGATATCGGCGATCGAGCGACCGCTCATCATCGCGACCCGGTCATGTCCGCGGTTCAAGCGCCGAAGCGTCGCGCGTTCGTCCCGGCCCAGCTTGGCGAAGTTGGGATGAGACCGTATCGTGACCAAGGTGCCATCGTAATCAAGAACGATAAGCAGTCGCCGTCTCTTCGCGAGCTCGTCAAGCAGTTCCTCGGTCCAGCGAGGTCCTCGTCGACTCACGCGCGACTCGCCCAGGGCGCCGGCAGGCGAACGGCGGCCAGCTCGTCGATGAGGTCGGCGGACCAGCGATAGACATTGTTCTCCCGCACTGTGCTGCGCAAGCGCACCATGCGCAGCGCGCGCTCATCGGGGTCCATCTCCAGGGCCGCGAGCAGCGCGTCGGCGATTGCGTCGACATCGTAAGGATTGACGATCAGCGCGTCGCGCAGCTCCCAAGAGGCGCCGGTGAAGCGACTCAAGATCAGCGCTCCGCCCTCATCCTCGCGTGCGGCGACGAACTCCTTGGCCACGAGATTCATGCCGTCGTGTAGGGAGGTGACCATGCACGCATCCGCGGCGCGGTAATACGGAAGGATTTCCTCGTGGCTGTGGTGCTTCATGCGCAATACGATTGGCGGAACGCCACCATTCTTGAAGTGTCCGTTGATTCGGGCCGCCTCTGCCTCGACTTCGGCCGTAAAATCGCGATACGCCGTCAGTCCCGTACGGCTGGGGGCGCCGATCTGGATGAACGTAAAGCGTCCGCAGTAACCTGGATTTTTATCCAGAAAACGCTCGATTCCGCGAAAGCGCTCGAGGATGCCTTTTGTGTAGTCGAGGCGGTCTACCCCAACGGCGATGAATTCCACCTTCACGCCGATTTCGCGTGTTATCTGTTCTCGCGCGGCGCGAACCTCCGCGGCAGGGTCCTCCTTCGATTTTTCAGGGAAATCCACGCTGATCGGAAAGGGTTTAACCACCGTGGCGTGGCCGTCGTGCTTGACCACGTAACCCGCGCGGTCGATGTGTGACTCAAGGCAGCGGTCCACGGTGTCCAGGAAGTTATTGCAGTGGAACTGGGTGTGGAAGCCGATCACATCAGCGCCGAGCAGCCCCTTTACCAGGTCCTCTTGCCACGGACAGATGCCAAACGCCTCTTGATTCGGCCACGGAATGTGCCAGAACAGGGCGATGCGGGCGTCTGGACGCTTTTCTTTGATCAGGCGCGGGAGCAAGGTGAAGTGGTAGTCCTGGACGAGCACGCAAGGCTCTTCGGTGCCTTCAATCTCCTCGAGCACAGCGGCGGCGAATTTTTCGTTGACTTGCCGGTACGACGCCCAGTCGGTGGCGCGGAAGATGGGCCGCGTGTGCGCGATATGGCACAACGGCCACAGTCCTTCGTTGGAAAAGCCCTCGTAATACCCCTTCACTTCGGCCGGGTCGAGCCGGAGGCGACGCAGGGTGTACATCGGATTGTCGATGGGAACGCGTAGGCGTCCCAAGGCGTCGGCCACCGAGAAATCGGCGTCACCGTCGCCGTGGGCGATCCAAGCGCCGCCACAGGCGCGCAGCAACGGTTCGAGTCCGGTGACGAGGCCGCTTGCCGGCATGTCGCATTCGACGCGGCCGCCGCGGCGGCTATGGCGATAGGGTTCGCGATTGGAAACGACCACCAGAGGGCGCTTGGCCAATTTCACGCGCACGTGCTCGGCCAGGCGTTTGGCCGTCCACAGCGAGTCGCCGAGCTGCCGCAGCCGCGCTTCCTGCTCAGCAGTTTCATGCGCGCGGACGAGGTCATTTGCCAGCGTTTCGGCTTCGTGCACGAGCGGTGCGAGCAGTCCGCGGTTGGGTAGACGCGGCGCTTCGGACTTTTGTCCGGCGCGCGCGTCGCGCAGCCATAAGGTCAACCGCTCGACCCGCCGACGCAAAATGAGGCGGACGGCCAGCACCGACGCGAGTGCTGCCACCAGCGCGATTCCCACGACGGTCAGGGGAATATTTTCCATTTACCTCTCCATTTGAAACCACAAAAATCCGTGCGGAGCCAACGCCATTACGTACGCGCCATCGCCCACAGGAGGGAATTTGGTGTGGCCGAACATTTCGACGGGCGTCCAGCCGCGGAAGCGCCCCAGGTCCAGTTCGACGGGCTGGGCGAAACGCGAAAGATTATTGACCACGAGGATGGTCTCCTTGCCGTGCTCGCGCAGGTATGCCAGCACGCGCGGATTGGCTGGAGTGAGCATCTCCAGGCGGCCGCGACCGAAAGTCGGATGTCGGCGCCTCAAGGCGATCAGGCGTTTCGTCCAAAGCAGCAGGGAGTTCGGTACGCGCTCTTGTGCCTCGACGTTGATCGCCTGATAGCTGCATATCGGATTTAGTATCGGTTGGTTGTACAGGCGCTCGGGATCCGCGCGCGAAAATCCTGCGTTGCGGTCGGAGCTCCACTGCATCGGCGTACGCACGCCGTCGCGGTCGCCCAGGTAGATATTGTCGCCCATGCCGATTTCATCTCCGTAGTACAACACGGGGCTCCCGGGCAGAGAAAAGATCATCGATACCATTAGCTCGATCTGGCGGCGTCCGAAGTCCATCAACGGGGCCAGGCGCCGGCGGATGCCGACATTCAGTTTCATCCGCGGATCGTGAGCGTATTCCTTGAGAAGGTACGCGCGCTCCTCCTCGGTCACCATCTCGAGGGTCAGTTCGTCGTGATTGCGCAGGAATAGCGCCCATTGGCAGGAGTCGGGGATCGCAGGAGTTTCTCGCAATATGTCCACAATTGGTTTGCGATCTTCCCGACGAATCGCTATGAAGATGCGCGGCATCAGCGGAAAATGGAAGGCCATATGGCATTCGTTGTCGAAATACGGCCCGACGTCGGCCGGGTGCTGGTTGGCTTCGGCGAGCAGTACGCGGTCTGAATAGTTTTTGTCGACCATCGCCCGCAATTCCTTGAGGAAGGCGTGCGTTTCTGGGAGATTTTCGCAGTTGGTTCCCTCGCGTTCGAATAGGTAGGGGACGGCGTCAAGTCGGAAACCGTCCAGCCCGCGATCGAGCCAGAAGCGGACGACTTTCAATATCTCCGCGCGAACTTCCGGATTATCGTAATTGAGGTCGGGTTGGTGGGAGAAGAAGCGGTGCCAATAGTAGGCCTTGGCCACGGGATCCCAGGTCCAATTGGACTTTTCCGTGTCCGTGAAGATGATGCGCGCGCCCTTATATTTTTGGTCGTCATCGGACCAGACGTACCAATCGCGTTTCGGGCTGCCGGGGTGGCGCGCGGCTTGGAACCAGGGGTGCTGGTCCGAGGTATGGTTGAGGACGAGATCGCAGATGACGCGGATTTTGCGGTCGTGCGCGGCCTTGATGAAGGTCTCAAAGTCCGCCACGGTTCCGTAGTCAGGATGTATGCCGCAAAAATCGGAGATATCATAACCGTCGTCTCGCCCGGGCGAGGGGTACATCGGAAGCAACCACAGGCAGTTGACCTCGAGGCGCCTGAGGTAGTCAAGTTTCGACGTCAGGCCGGGAATATCACCGATTCCGTCGCCATTGGAATCGCAGAAGGCCTTGATCGGAACTTCGTAAAAGACCGCGTCTTTATACCAAGGCATCGAGTCGGGGGTCTCCTTAGATTCGAAATGAAAGATCGCGTCCTGTTTCAGTCGGTTTGCCCGATTACTCAATGTTCTACTATGAAATCCGGGTCAAATCGAGTAGTAGAACTACGGACTCCACTCAGGGTTTTGGCTTCAAGGCGAGGCCTTTGCGATGGAGGACCTCGCCCTGCCGATGATGGCGCTTTTCGAGCAGGGAATTCTCCGCGATTTCGGCGCGCACTGACGGATCGTCACTATCGAGTTCGGCCGCAAGGTCCGCGGCCTTTTTCGCCGAGCCGAGGTCTCCCGCGATGCGAGCGGCCTTGCTCCACGCGACCAGGTCCGCTACTTGGCCGGGCGCCACCCGGGCCTGGAGCATGCGTTGCGTGGCAGCGGCTTCCAGGTCACCCAAGACGGCATAGGCTTGAGCGCGCTGGGCGTGCAGGCGAGGGAATTTCGCAGAGATCTCCTCAAGGCGCGCATAATAGTCGAGCGCTTCGCGTGGACGTCCCAAATCGACGGCCGCACGGCCGCGCAGGAAAAGGGAGGGAGCGTAGACGCCGCTTCCCGGCCAGACGTGACTTGCGTCGGCTAAGGCGGCCGCGGGGTTCTCGGCGCCGAGGAATGCCACGGCGCGGTTATAGCGGACATCCGAGGTTAGCCAGCCGCCGGGGAAGGCAATCGCGGCGATAAAGAATAGGAAGACAGGTCCTTGCATCAGCCGGCGGACATCCTCGCCGGCGGGGATGGGCAGGGCGCGCACGATCGACCGAGGCCGAGCCAGCGACGATAATCCCGTAGCTATGCCGCCCGAGGCCCAAGCGACGATCGCGCCCAGGCCTGCGGCGGGAAGCAGCCCGAGGGCCGAACACAGTGCCCACGCGGAAAATCCCGATGTGAACGAGGCGCAAAATCCCGCTTCCGCCAGTGCGCCACGCTCGCGCAGCAATCGGGAAGCGCGCAAGCCGACGGCAATCACCGCCAGGGTCGTGGCCAGGAGCAATATCGTGCCTGACCCTTCCCAAACCGGAGAAAGCGTAAATTGAGGCCTCACGCATGCGACGGTAATGAGAGCCGAAAGGAGGGCAATGCCCGAAACCCGTAGGGCTTGGCGGGTACGCAGAATCATCGATACGCACAGCGCAAAAATCAGCGCGGCGATGAAGAAGGCGGCGCTGCAGCGACCTGAGCCGGTCCAACCGACGAGTAGACCCAAAAGGATTGCGGTCGACGCCGCCAAGGTTCGGCGCACGGACGAGGATTCCGGATCCAGACGCAGCGCCAAGATCATCGCCAGCGCTGCCGTCGCCCACGAACCAAGCTGGTCCGGAGATCCCGTGACGATGGGCAAAAACGATGTCCGACCGAGCTTTTGCGCGACCGCAAGAGCGCCGATGATTGCGGCGGTCGCCGCGGTCCAGAAAGACAAACGCGCGGCGTGGCGCGCCCCGCCCATTTCCAACTGCCCCACGACGAAAACGATCCATCCCGCGCTGGTCAGGCACAACAGTGGCATCAGCTCCGATCTATTGGTCGCCGTCGCGAAGCGACCGAGCGTCCATACCGCCGACAAGGCCAATGGGATCAGGGTGACCCAGGCCCCCGAGGAGATTTCCCAGCGTCCCCGCACTAGTCCCTTAAGAACGAGCGTTGCCCCCAGGACCAACGCGCCCACTTCTATAAAGGCGGCGCGCAGCGCCTGGGAATCGAACGTATTGGGGCTCACCGCCAATGGCGCCAAGAAGACGAGCGCTAGTAAAACGATTTCGCCCGTGCGGCTCCAAATACCGGCATCGAGTTTTCTCACGGTTCCTCCCTGACCAGGGCGGTCGTCGCGTCTGAGGATTGCGACGGCACTCCCCATACCGCGATCAAACCTGCGACCAACGCAAGCCCCAAGGCGGCGGCAGCCAGAACTGGGGCCTCACGCGGCCACGGAGAAAGCCCAGAGAACTTCTCGGGAGCGTCCGCGTCCGGGGTCGATTTTAATGCCGATGCGAGGCGCTCTTTCAATGAGCGTGGACCCTTCCTGGAAGGAGAGGCCTTTAGGGGAGTGAATAGCGCGCGGCATTTCGCACAGGAAACGAAATGCGCGTCTATGGCTTTCATTCGTCGCGCGCTCAGAAGCCCTTCGGCGTGCAAGTCGAGCAGATTTTGGACGCTATGGCAGTTCATGATAAAAGCTCCTTGAGGCGAGCGCGGCCGCGATGCAGGCGCACGTCCATGGCCGACAACGAACAACCCAGAGCCGCCGCTGCTTCCTCGCGGGATGAACCTTCTAAGTCGATCAAGGCCACGGCCGTGCGCATCGCCGGCGGCAGGCGCAGCAGCGCGGCTTGTACGCGTTGCGACTCGTCTCGAGCCTGGGCCCAACGCTCCGGACCCGGCTCCGTGTCGGCGAGCGCGTCTTCGAGGCTTGCGGAGTCCTCGTCCGTTTTTGCATTCAGCGATACCGCACGCCGGGACGCCTCCTGACGCAGCGAAGTCAGATAGACGTTGCGCAGGATCTGATTGATCCATGCTTCAAAAGGAAGGGTCGGGTCGTAGGTCGAGAAATATTTCATGGCGCGCAGGAACGCTTCCTGGACGACGTCCCCGGCGATCGTCGGATCCCCGGTGATGCGCACCGCCATAGCGTAGGCCTTGTCGGCGTGCAAGGCGATCAGGCGGTCGATCTCGGCGTCCACCTCAGTATTCCTTCCCCATGGTTATCGCCGCGCGGCCCAGGAACTTACACGGCGACGGCGTGAGGATTATAACACCCTGGCTTGGGTACAATGTAAGTAAGATGGCTAAAACTCCTCTGGCGGTTGACGAGCGCAAACAGCGGCACATGCGGTTGGCAAAGGTGCGTGTTATGGGATTTAAAGAGCTGTTCGGGGACAAACCTCAGCGACCAGGAAAACGCCCCGCTCATCGACATTTTTGTCTATTGGCTTGCCGTGCAGGGGGTCCGCAACCGTCCTTGCCGCGGTGACCAACGGCATGTCCGACGCGCCCATGGCCGACGGCCGGCGATGCGAGATCATCCAATACCTACGCGAATGTGACCAGGACCGGCGCCGCCCGGCTTTACGACTTGGCGTGGCTGCCGAATTCCGACGGATTTTCGCTCAAGGCGTTCGACACCATCGCCCTGCCCGACGCCGTCGCATCAAGGCATCAACGCATTGGTCGCTCGTATGGAAGCGGCCAAGCTGCTGTGGATTTTTGACGAGAGAACTCGTCCCGTTTTAGCCGAAGGCTAAAACCGTCTTATTTCGGTTTGCGAGGAGCGCGTGGCGGCATGACCGGTGTCGGGGCCGGAGTCGTTTCCGTCTGCATCGCCGGAGCGGGGGGTACCGCGCACATGCGGTTGCCGCAATGGGCGATGGAATAGCCAAGAACTCCGCCGACGACGAGAAACACCAATGCCTTGATCGATTGGCACACGTAGCATCCGCACTTGATGCCGCAGCCCGTTGCGGTCCCGCACGACGCGTCTACTTTCTTTTCTTCCATGAGATTGATCTCCTTGTGAACGCCGTCATTGTATATGTTATTGGCGCGTGAAAGAGCCCCCGGGCCGAGTCCGGGGGGCTCCATACGTCTTGCGGGGCCGCGTTTACTGCGGCTTGTTCGTCTGCGAAGGCAGGAGACCCCTCACGCGCTCCAAGCCCCCGGTGAGCTCGGCCTTGAGGACGGGCTCGGTCTCGGTCTTTAAGGTCCCGGCGAGCAGGGTTTCCGCGGCCTGAGCGTCGACAACCTTGGCGACGGCGGCTTTTTTGACCGCGGAGGCCGCCACGCGCCGCGTCTCGGCGTCAGTGCTTTCCAATCCTTTGCGGGCGTGTTCGATCTTCATCAGGCCTGGGCGCGCGGCCATGGCCATCAGACCCCGGCGAAACTGGGGTCGATCGGCGGTTTTCATGTGTTCGTCGAGAAGAGCCACGCTGATCCAGGGCATTTTGCCGCCGCTGTCGAGGCGGCCGAACGCCTCCAGGCGGTTGAGCACCTCGCCCAGGAGCGCCGGGTCGCGATAATCTTGGAGCGAGACGGCGCAGCCGTTGAGCAGTTTGGCGATGTTGGTAGACCTCATAATCCCCAGGAGAACCTCGCGTGCCTTGACTCCGCCGGTGCGGCGCAGGGCCTGCGGATAGATCTCATCGGGAATCAGGCCTTTCTCGCCCAGTTCGCGCACCTTGGCGTACACCGAGGGACCGCGCACTCCGCGCGGCGAGCCGACGCGGGACACGGCCTCTTCGCGCAAGTCTTGCGGGCCTTCGGTCATGACCTTCAATATAAATTCCTTCGACGTCGTCGAAGGAACGCGCGAGGCGAGCAGGCCCACCGCCCGCCGGCGAAGATCCAAGCCTTCTTTCGAGACGTCGGGGTTTTGGCCCAAGACGGCGACGACGTTTTTGGCCAAGGTTTCGGCGGTGTCCACGTCGAAGTCGTCGTCGATCATTTCCGGGCCGTCCAATGCCGCGAGAAATTCGCCGAGATGGACCATGCGATCGGCGTCGCTGGCGTTCTCGACGTTCGCAAGGAAAGCATGCGCCGCCGAGTCGAGCGTGGACGCACGGCGGGTTTCAAATGCGTCCGGCTTGGTGTTTTTGAGAGGGTCCGGCGTTTGCGACAGCCGCTTGAGGGCAACGTATTTTTGTCCCATTCCGGCCACGGCGATAACCAAAACTCCGACTCCGGCGAAGGTTTCAAGACGATTCATAAAGTTAGGCTCCAGCGCGTCGGGCCTCTGATGCGGATTCGGGTCGTGGCGCTATTGCTGATACGTCATTGGATGCCCCGGCCTTACGTGGCGGCGCGGGATTTGATCGTTTATTGATCGTGCGTCGACGTGTTGAGCAGGATAGCGGACCGAACTTGGTGGTTATATTTATTGTCGGCTCCTCGGCGCCCTCGTCGACGACCTTTGCGATGAGATCGGCCGAGGTTTCCCAAGCGATATGTTGGAGGCCGTGGCTCCTGGCCGGGCGCAAAAACATAGAGGCAGTCTTGGCTTTCCGGAGATTTGTCGAGATCTTCGTCGTAGTCGGTCATGGCCGCAATGTTGCCAACAATCTCTCTAGTCTAAAAAGAGCGGTTGTGCCATAGGCCCTTTAGACCGCGATTTTCTTCCCGAAGGGCCCAGAACCGCATAAATGGATTCCAATAAAATATGCGATATGATTTTCGGTCGCGGCATTCCAGCGCTCATCGTATTGCTGGGGACGGCGGCAACGGCCGCGCTGACGCCGGCAAAGCGAATCGGAATTCATGCGGTGACGCCAATGTTGGGAGCCACGCCCATCGAAGCGCTCACTCGCGCGGTTAAAACGAAATTTGCTCCCATCACAGGCGACAACCCGGCCGTTTCTTCAAACGGCGGCAAGCTCGAAGCGGGAGTCGTCCTGGACGCTCTGCCCGTCGCCGAGGAATTGCGTGGGAGAAAGGCTGGCCCAATTTTGAATGGCGACAAAGCAGCCGCATTGGCGCGCGGCATGGCGACATTGGCCGACGATTTGCGCCACGGCGACGAGGGCCAAGCGCATCGAGAGGCCGGCGTCCTGTTCGGGGAAAGCTCGGCGCAGAACGGCGCGGCCGTTGATTCGGTTTTCATCGCGCAGGGTTTTTCGGTCACGCTGCCGACCCAATTTGAACCCTTGTCGGACGCCCTGCGCAGCACCGTTTACACCGCCGCCGATGGCGTTTCCACGCAGATTCGAAAGGTGGAGAATACGTTGTTGCCGGAAGACCGCTCCAAAGCCTTCGCCATCGAAGAGCGCCTGATCACCATTATTCTCGAGTGGTATTTGGATCCAAGAGCGGTCGACGGATTTCATGCGCCGGTTCTCAGCGTAGAGGACTATTGTCTTGGACATGCTTCGCCGAACCATTTCAGCTTCTCTCTCGAGGTTCTCGATTCGTTGAAGGACCATCCCGCCGAATTGGCGGAATATGTATTTCACGCGGCCTGGTCGTCGCTCGAGCGGGAAAGAAATAAGTCCGATCATCGCGATAGATATCTTGGTCTGCAAAGGCGTATTTTCGGCCCCGAAAATCCGCTTCAACAACGACTGCGCAAGCTCATTGGGAAGCGCGCGCCGGAACAAGTTTCTTTGAACCTAAAGGGCGGCCAGCTTGACTTTCGCGGGAATTCGTTCCGCGACGGGCTTTACGACGCTTTTGTGCGATATTACGCGCTGCATGGCGGCGCAATACGGACTCTCGACGAGGACTTTTTAGCGATCGCGGCCAACAGTTTATCCCGCAT
The DNA here is from genome assembly GCA_031423795.1 of Elusimicrobiota bacterium. Classification (GTDB taxonomy): domain Bacteria; phylum Elusimicrobiota; class Elusimicrobia; order UBA1565; family UBA9628; genus GWA2-66-18. Next base: position 13,136 of record JANPGH010000042.1, read on the forward strand.
GCCGAAATCAGCAGTCGAGAAATTGAAGGTTTGGGGAGCAATCGACAATAATGATGCGGATGTCATTAAGCATCAACCCTTGTATGCGCCGCATAGAGCGGAACTGATTGCCCTGGCTGAAAAAGTCCAGCGGTTGATTCTGGACTACGAGGAAAATGGTTTCACGGCTCCGGAAATAAAGGATTTGCTAAATAGGATGACCCCGGCGGCCGTATTGCGGAGCATAGAGAGGGATACGCAGATTTCCCACCAACTCATCGCAACTCTTGCCCGGCGGCATTCGGATTTTGACACGCGCGTCTATCAGATACATTCAGTGGTTGAAAAAATAAAAGACAGGGTCAACGGCGCGCGAAACGCTTGGATTATCGTGATCGGTCAAGGCCTCGACGATGCTCTTGCGTGGACAGACGCGGCGGTGATCGTCGCCGATCAAATGCAGCAAAATATGATTTCTAATCGATGGGATAAGCTGTTAAAAATGGGAATTTGGCAAATCTGCCGAAAGTATCAAATCCCGGTTCCGGCCCAATTGGCGCGGACCTGGCGACGATAATTGCCGTATCCGGGCGATTAGTCCTCAGATTTGCGCATGGGCAGAACAGGCCTCTTGTTGGAGCGAAGTTCAATTTCGACGTTTTATTCGCAAGCGCTAAGTGGCCGATCTTGTGCAATTATGTCGTCGGTAAAGACCAATCGGGAATTAACTACTTGAGAATAAGGCAACCTTTGGACGTATGCCTCGTCTCGATCGGGATTGGTCTTTTAGCAATCTCCTGTTCCGCACAAGCTGAGTTTCAGGTCGCAGACCCCCGCCAAGCCTTGGAAGATTAAATAGACGAGCCAGTACCCTGCGTTGTATCGTGGGTTGC
>JANPGH010000043.1:0-57934 GCA_031423795.1 Elusimicrobiota bacterium
GAGGAAGCTGTAAGCAAACTCCTGGTCCGAGGTACACGAAGAGCATAGAAGGCTTGTAGGTCTGGGCGAGGGTGCCAAAATGCCTGAAGCCCGATACTCATCCAGAAGACCGTGCAAGTAGATGCGACGGACACATGGGAGTGTGCTGTCCAGTTCAAAATGAAACATTTTTGGCCCGAGTTCTGTTGACATCTTTGTCCCACCACGGCAACTGCGTCCACTCTTCGTAAACCTCCCAATACTGCATCGCCATGCGTATCGCCTTTCGTCGCGTCCGCTCGGTTCCCATCATCCCGATCTGCGCCTCGTACTCCATGACCTTGGCGATGAATTCGTCGCGCGGGATTTCCTCGATGCCTGGCGCCTTGAAATATACTTCCGCTGATTTCCTGAAACTAAGCACCGCCCGGGGCTTGACGTAATTCAGCATCATCATTCCGTCGTCGATATCGCGATCGAATTCCGCCGCCGATAACTTCGCCGTCTCAACCGCAATCAGCCAGTTGCGAACCTCCCGGTTGTCCCGCTCGTTGCGCCCGTTGACCCATGGCGACCGGGGCGGGATGGGATAGGCCAGGATTTTGTGGCGCGCCAGCAAGCCCTGAAACAAGTGGCTTGTAAACGGCGAGCCGTGATCATATTTCCAGATCAACGGCCAACGCCCCATCCTCTGCCTAATCGAATCGGCATGGCGCACCGCCAACTCAGCCGTCTCGGTTTTCTCCGCATCCCACCCCAGTCGGAACAACGACATCTCGTCCATCGTTTTGATCATCTCGCGGCCATCAGGCAGCTTCATGAAGTCCGACGACCACATCACGTCTCGCCGTAGGAACCGTGTGCGTCGATCATGCGGCTTACTCGCCCGCTCGGGCCGCGGCCCACGCGCTTCTCGCAGGATGGCGGCCACCGTCGTGTGCCCGATCCCAAGAACATGCGCAATTGAGCGCGCGTCCCAGCTCGACCGATACCGCCGATCCAACTCAACGGCGCGATCGCGCAGCTCTTGGGATATTTTCACGACCTTTCGTCTCCCTGTGTTCCAGCGTCCGCTGACCCATCGCCAGTGCGTGCTTCGGCTGATCCCCCAGCACCAGGCAAAGGCCTCAACCCCAGTTCCGGCGGCACGCTCGTGCTCCCACTCCGTGGCATAGGCGATTCTCGTCTCGGGCTTCGCATGGCGTTTTTTTTACACGCCGGCTCCGGCGTTGGGCCCCACCCTTGCCGCCGGATGATCCGCTTGGCCGTCTGCGCCAAAAGCTTCCAGTGCGCTCCCTCCTGGCGCAGCGCCTTGTTCTCCTTCTCCAGTCGCGCCACACGCTCCCGCAGCCGTAGGGCTTCCTTGGGCGCTTTCTCCGCCTCGATCTGCTTCGGTCCCGGCGCTTTCGCCGCCAGCGCCTTGAGACCCGCCTCCCGCACTGATCGCATCCACCGGTAGAACAGCTCCCGGGACACTCCCGCTTGCCGGCACAGCGCCGTCGCCGGCTCCCGTCGCGCCAGCCCCAGTAGGATTAGGTCCAGCCGTTCCCGCGGGCTCGGAAGTTTCTTGCCGTTCGCAGCTTCGCTCATGATTCGTCCCTCCGTTCTCGGATTTTATATTTCCGCGAACCAAGTCTTTGAGCGAGACCTCCGCCTCTTTAGCCACCACCCGCAGCTCCTTGCCGCCGATGTTGCCCACAATGTACGTCGGCGCTCGGTACTCAGGCGAAGGTGTCGGTTCCGCCTCGACTTTCTCCGTGTTCGACGCCACGATCTGACGCACCTGGTCCGCCACCCGGTAAAACCGGTCCGACGGCGTCACATTCTCGATGCCCTGGTGCGGCCGCTTGAAGTTGTAGTACTCCACGTACTCGCCGAGCTTTTCCTTGGCCTCGTCGAAACTCCCCAACGGATTTTTTGCCAGGCACTCCTGGATCACGTTGCGCCAGAACGACTCGATCTTCCCGCACGTCTGCGGATGATATGGCCGGCTGCGGATATGGCGGATTCCAAGCTTCGTCAGCATCTCCGTGAACTGGCTCTTGCCGCGCCACGAATAATACTGCCGCCCGTTGTCCGACAGGACCTCTTTGGGCATCCCGTGCTTCTCGATGGCCGCTCGGAACACCTCCTGTACGTTCGCCGCCGTCTGGAACCGGTACAGGCCCCACCCGACGATGAACCGGCTATGGTCGTCTAAGAACCCGATCACGTACACCCGGTACTGCCCCTTAATCATGAAGCTCATGATGTCCGTCTGCCACAGCTCATTTGGCAACGCACGCTCGAAGTGCCGGACCTTCGCCGGTTTGTTTTTCCGTCGGCTTCGCCCGAGAATCGGACCGTGCCCTTTGCCCCGCAGCAATCGCCGCACCGTCTCACGCGCCAGGCTCAAGAAGCCGTGCCGCGACAATTCGCCCTGAACCTTCCCGACCCCCGCGTCTGGATCCGCGCTCTTGATCGCCTCCACCAACTGTTCGGCCGCCTCCACACGCTGGCTTTTTACGTGCGCGGCTCCACCCATCGGTTGCGTCTCCAATCCCGCGATCCCGCCCTTCTCATACCTCGCCGTCCAATCGTATATCGCCGCACACGATACGCCATACAGCGATTTTAATTCGTCTATCGTTAATCCACTCTGCCTGGCCTGCACGATTTCCAACTTCTCAGAAACGGCCCACTGCCTCTTTAACGACTTCTTCGTTTTCATCCCTTCCTCCGGTAGTCTAACGACGTTCTCGGGGGAGAGATGTCAACAGATCAACCAGCCAACGAACGTCTCAATTCTACTGGACGGGATAGTCTTTGGACGCAGCTTCAAGTCCGTGAGTGCCCCGAGGCCAAAAAGTGCTCCTATGATGAATGATCCCACTATGCCTATCCCACCGCCCCAAAATTCGAAAAAATTCTCCCACTTCATCTTTCGAACCGACCGGTCGAAGTCCTTCCTATACAATTGAGCCGCAGCAAGCGCTTCCGGGGTACCGATCTTCTGCAATGCCTTTCCTACGGCGAGCGGGGCGACACTAAGACTAGGCCGCATCTCAACAAATTGTGGCACAACGGAATTAGCTGCCGGACCGATTTCTCCGATAGCCTCGACGGCATAGTAGGCCAAGTTCGCATCGGGACTTTGGACGGCTTTTACAAGCTCCGGCAAAACCGCTGTTGCGAAGGGCCCCGCCGCGCCCAACCCCCACGCTCCATAGGAAGGCAGGATTTCAGCTTCCTTTCCTTGCATAATCCGCATCAAAAAATCGACATCACCGATTCTGCCGATCGCAACGGCCACAACTGACGGCACGCCATCATTATGCGAATGGCGTTGCTTTCCTAAAATTTTAAAATGAGCACGTAACGTGGGGAGGGCTTCGCTCGCCTGACGCCCTATCATGCCGAGCGTTACAGTCGCGCCCCTAAAAATATCCTCGTCTGGATCATCCAAAGCCTTCACCAGCTCAGGTATCGCTCTCTGTCCAAGGGTTTGGAGAACCAATTTGGCGCCGCCTCTGGTGCCATATTGGGAATCCGTTTTTAGACAGCGGATAAGCGGTGCAATGCTTTCATCTACCTCCTGCCCTCCTAATACTTTTAGCCCGAGTTCGAGGCACCGCAAATCGCTATTGTCGCTAAGAGAAATCAGTACGGGCGCGGCTTGCGAGCAGAGGCACGCGACCAGCATGAGTGTTGCCAGGAAGAAAAGACACGTCAAGTTTCGAATGTTCCGACGCATGACTTTACCCTCGGAAAATTAAGCAACTTTCTAACAGAAGATAATTGGATAATTAGAACTAAAATAAAGCGGCCGCGACAGCGTTTTCACGCGATCGCGGCCGTCGAAAAAGAGTGGGGTGACCGAGGGGACTTGAACCCCCGACCTCCGCGTTCACAGCGCGGCGCTCTAACCAGCTGAGCTACGGCCACCAACGCCGATGATTATAGCAATTTCCCACCGTCGGTCCGGATATGGACGGGGCGACTGATTTAATAGATCGAAAAATAGGTCTTTAGACCTATTTAAAATTAGGTCTGTCGCTCCTCGTGACGGGTCTTCCGAGCGCCTATAATAGAGGTATGAAGATCCTCCCGGCTGGTTATTTCCGGTGCTTTGCGGCCTGTTTGGTCGCGGCCGCGCTCTGTGCGGCCCCCGCGACGGCGGCGAAGGTGAAAGGAAAGGATAAGCCCCACAAAATTTCACCCGAGGCCCGCGCGCTGATGGCGGCGGGGATCGACGATCTAGACAACGGGCAATTGACGGCGGCGATTTCCCAGTTAAACAAGGCGGCGCGGACCCAGCCTTCTGTTTCCGCTTATTTTCTTTTAGGGTGGGCCCATTACCAACGCGGATTCAAGCACGGCTCGGTGGAGCTGGCTGATCGCGACGACGCGCAGTCGGCGATCGACGCCTACCGTATGGCGCTCGACATGGATCCGATGCTGGGCGAGCTGACCGATCCCACGCGCTTGCATTTCAGTTTGGCGTTGTGCCAGGAGGTGGTGGGGGAATACGAGCAGGCGCTGAACTCCTACAAGACGGCACTCAAATTGTCTCCGCAAAAAGCCCTGATTCCGCTGCACGCCGCCCGCCTGCGCTTGAAGATGAAAGACGAGGAGAAATCGCTTTCAAATATCGCGTTGGCGATGACCACCGCCCGCAAGTCGGACCATCAGGGCGCATTGATTGCGGCGGCCAAACGCGAGCCCGCGTTTGCACCCCTTCTCGCCGACGACAAGACACGCACCGCCCTTGGAATCTCGCAAGCCGAGTCCGCGCAGGTGATGATTGCCTCCTCGCTCGACGCGAGGGGGGAGGAAATGCGTGACGCGCTCAATGACCCGCCTCGCACAACGCCCTCCCAAGATCCCGCGGTCGTCGAGAAAATCGCGAAAGGCGATGCAGAGTTCAAGGTCAGACACTATCTCGATGCGGCCAACGCCTACACCAAAGCCCTCGAGCTCAACGCCTCCAGGCAAGCGCTGACTGCGGAGCGCGTGGCAGAGTTGCAGAAAAAAATCGGCACGTCTTACAACAAGATGGGGCAATTAGAGCAGGCCATCTTGGCCCTCCAAAAATCTCTTCAGTCCAATCCGAAAGATCCCGGCACCTACTACCAAATCGCGCTTAGCTACGCGATGTCCGGCAAGACCGCCGCAGCGGTAAATTCTCTGCGGGATTCCTTTGCCGTCTGTACCGACCCGGCCGAGCTGCGTCGCTTAGTGCTTCTCGCCAAGACTGACGTCGAATTCGAGGCCGCGCGGGACCTGCAGGCCTTCGCGCAATTGATGTCGGATATGGCCGAGCGCGTCGCTCTGCGCTGATCCAAATTGATATTATGACAGCGCATGCCCTATTCGCGCCGCGATGCGCCAAACTGCGACTGGTGTCCGTACAAGAAGAATTGCCTTTACGAACTGCTTGGCACCAAGGAAGCAAAGAAAGCTTGGCGGGAAATGCGCCTGGCGAACACCTTCAAGCGCGGTGAAGTCGTTTTTCATGAAGGGGCGATGCCCCAGAACGTCTACGTCGTCTGCACCGGCAAGGTCAAGGTCTACAAGTCCAGCCGCACCGGCCAACAGCTGACGACGCGCGTCGAATCGCCGGGCGACCTGCTGGGACACGTCACGCTGCTGGCCAACGACGGTCCCTACACCGCGACAGGGGAGGCCTTGGATCCCAGCATCGTTTCGATGGTCGACAGCCGCAATTTCTACGACTTCCTCTCCCGATTTCCCCAAGCTGGTTTGGCGCTGATGCGGGAAATTGCCCGCGACGTGCGCCGCGGTGAGAACAAAGCCCGCGATATCGCGTTCAAATCCGCGCGCGGCCGCCTGGCCGATACGCTGCTGCGCATGATGACGCCCAAGAAGCCTTATCCCATCGTGGCGGGGATCAAGCGCCGCGACCTGGCCGAAATGGCGGGGCTCACCATCGAGACCACCGTGCGCCTGCTCAAGGACTTCGGAGAGCGCCAAATCCTGGTCAAAAAGGACAAGGACTTGCTAATCATCGGCGAGGATCGCCTACGCGCCTTGGCCGGATCGGCGTCCTGAGGCGAACGCCTCAGGTATTGAACAACCGGTCGCCCGCGTCTCCTAATCCCGGAACGATGTACCCGTGCTTATTGAGGATCGCGTCCACGGCGGCCGTGAAAATCTCAACGTCCGGATGCTCCTTTTGAACACGGGCGACTCCACTTTTTGCCGACAGCAGCGTCAATAGCGTTATTTTCTTGGCGCCGTTTTTCTTCAGAATTCTCAGGGCCTCGCAGGCCGAGCCACCGGTCGCAAGCATCGGATCGCAGAGAATGACGAAATGTCTCGAAATGCCTTTCGGCAAACGAACGTAGTAATGGATGGGATTGAGTGTCCTTTCGTCGCGATACATCCCGATATGACCGACGGCGGCCTCGGGATTCATTTCTAGTAGTGCCGGTACCAGGCCCAAGCCGGCGCGCAGGACCGCGACGATGGTCAATGATCCGCGCTTGCGCGCGCCTCTCAAAATTTCGCTGCCCATCAAAAGTCCAACCTCGGACATCAATTGACGGAACTCCGCGGCGGGCGTCGACCGGTTGCGCAACCGTGTCAACTTGTCTGCGACCAGAGGATGATGATTGACTCGAACTTTAGCCATGGCCCAATTACAGCACCGGGATCAAATCGGACAGCACCGCGCGCAGGTGATCGGATACGCGATTGCCCACGGCCAGCACCTCGGCGTGGTTTTGCACAGCCCCCGCCAGACCCGCGGCCATGTTCGACGTCCATACCAACGCCGCCGTTTTGACGCCCATCTGTCGCGCCGGGATGACTTCTGGCACGACCGACATGCCGACAACGTCGGCCCCTAAAATGCGGAAGGCGGCGATCTCGGCCGGGGTTTCATAAGACGGCCCGCAGACGGCGAGATAGACGCCCTCATGCGCCGGAATTTTGCGGCGTCGACACGACGCCAGCATAAGCTTGCGCAGACCCTTATCGTAGGCATCGATCATGTCCGGGAACATCGTCCCGAATTCGTCCTCATGGAACGCCCGGAGGGGGTTGCGGCCCATCAGATTGATGTGATCGGACACCACCGTCAAATGGCCCGGCTTATTCGAGGATTTAAGCGAACCCACGGCCGCGGTGACGATCAGGGACTTCAGCCCCAAATATTCGAGCGTGCGCACGGGCAGCGCGATTGATTCCATCGCATGTCCTTCGTAATAATGGAATCGCCCCTGCATCACGGCGACGTTTTTGCCCTTGCAATGTCCCAGAATCAACTTGCCTGCGTGGCCGGGGACAGTGGTGCGGGGAAACCCTGGAATATCCTCATAAGGGATCGTGCGCGATTGTTCGAGCGTGGGCACCGCTTTGGCCAAACCCGATCCCAGAATGAAGGCCATATCGGGACGGAACCCCGGCGCGCGCTTACGGATGTACGCCGCGGCGGCGCGAATTTGGTTCACATAGAACTTAATTTTCATGACGGGGGGATTCTACTAAATCGGCCCGACGGACCACGCTGAGCGAGCCGTTGGCTTCCAGGACGGCCTCATGGATGTCCTTGAGGTCATGGAAGCCCTGTCGGCGCAACAGCGCGCGCAATTCGTGGAGCGAAACGCGGCACGTGGAGAGGTTTTTAATCACAACTTCGCCTTTGTAAACGAGCAGTGTGGAACGGCCCTGAATGAGGTCGGAGAATCGTCGCGAACGGTATGACAGCCAGCCGATGGCCGCGCTCAAGGCCAGAAGCACCCCGGCTAAAATCAATCCCGCGGTAATCGAATTGTCACCGCCGTTCATCGAATTCTGCACCGCGTTGCTGACCAACAGCAGCGCGACGAATTCGGCCGGTCCCATCTGGCCGATTTGGCGCTTCCCGCCTACGCGCAACGCCACGAGAATGAAGGCGTACACAACCACGGCGCGCACGACGAGCTGCACGACCGGGAGCGTCGGCAACCACAGGGAATAATTCATGGACTGATCATGCCAAAAACGCCGTGCTAAACCCACGGAAAAATCAGTAAAATGAGTCATGCCCTCAGCCACCCTCTCCCCGATCGACTTAAAGAACCTGACGCGCGACATGCGCGTCGACATTATTCGCATGATTGAAGCGGCCGGAAACGGTCATCCCGGCGGTTCGCTTTCAGTTATCGATTTGCTCACCGTGCTGTACTGGAAATTCCTCAAGCACGATCCCGCACGACCGGACTGGGATCAGCGCGACCGGTTCATTTTGTCCAAAGGACACGCCTGCCCTGCTTTGTACGCGGTGATGGCCCACCGCGGTTATTTTCCAAAGTCAGAACTGATGAGCTTGCGCAAACTTGGCTCGCCGCTGCAGGGCCACCCCGACCGATTGCGGTTACCGGGAATTGAATTCTCGACCGGTTCTCTGGGCCAAGGCTTGTCAGTGGGCGTGGGGATGGCGCTGGCCGCCAAGATGGACAAGAAGGATTGGAAGACCTACGTGGTTTTAGGAGACGGAGAAATGCAGGAAGGCCAATGCTGGGAGGCCTTCATGTCCGCTCCCAAATTCAAGCTCGACAATTTGGTCGCGATCGTCGACTTCAACAATGGCCAGATCGACGGTCCCGTCAAAGAAATCATGGACCTGGAGCCGTTGGCCGATAAGTTGCGCGCGTTCAATTGGGACGTTCAGGCCATCGACGGCCACGACTTGGCTGCCATCGAAAAGGCTCTGACCAATGCGCAGCGTCACGAAGGGCGTCCCCACGCGATCGTCGCTAAAACCGTCAAGGGCAAGGGCGTCTCGTTTATGGAAAACAACATCGCCTGGCATGGTAATGCGCCCAAGAAGGAAGACGCCGACAAAGCCGTCCAGGAGATCCTCAATGCCTAAGGCAACCCGCGAATCTTTCGGCGAGGCGATCCTTGAAATCGCCGAGAAAAATCCCGATCTCGTCGTGCTTGACGCCGACCTCTCGAAGTCCACGATGACGCAGAATTTCATGAAGAAGTACCCGGCGCGCCACGTCGAAGTCGGCATCGCCGAGCAGAACATGATCGGGATCGCCGCAGGTCTAGCACTCTCCGGAAAAATTCCCGTGCTGGCCAGCTTCGCCTGCTTCGTCACCGGCCGCCTGGAAACGATCCGGGTGAGTGCGGCCTACAATCAGACCAACATGAAAATCGTGGGCACGCACGCCGGCATCGGGATCGGCGAGGACGGGACCTCCCAAATGGGTTTAGAGGATATTTCTGCGATGCGCGCGCTGCCGCACATGACCGTGCTCCAGCCCGCCGATGACGCTGAAACGAAGCAGGCCGTACGCTGGATGATCGAGCACAAGGGGCCGGTCTACATCCGCTTAACCCGCCAAAAAATGCCTGACGTCCACGGCGCCGAATATCGCTGGTCGCTCGGCAAAATCGACGTGGTCTGGCAGCCGAAGACTGCACCAGCCAAGCTCCAGGCGACGATCATCGCCTCCGGCGGACCAGTGCCGTGCGCCGTCGAAGCCGCGAAATCACTCGAGTCCAAGGGATTTGCCGTGCGCGTTGCCAACGCTTCATCGCTGGCGCCTTTCGATTCTGCGGCGATCGCCCGCTTCGCGGCGGATTCGCAACGTCTCGTGACCATCGAGGATCACAACGTTAACGGCGGGCTCGGTTCGGCCGTCTGCGAGGCCTTGGCGGAAAGCGGCCGCGCCTGCCCGGTCGTGCGTGTGGGCTTGCGCGAGTTCGGCGAGTCGGCGACTCCGGAGCAGCTTTACGAGAAGTACGGACTCGCGGCTCCGTCGATCGCCGAGGCGTGCCTGAAAAATCTCCCGTCAGGGCTTTGACGCCAATTCGCTGACATAAGCCTCGCCGCCATCGGCGAAGGTGACCAGCGCATCGTTATGGTCGCCGCGAACGACCCTTTTCACCGTTTGTACGCCGCGTTCGTCGATGCGGCGCCATTGCCCCGGGAAATCCGCGTAGACGTGGGCGAAGCGGGACAAGGGATGGAACACCCAATCTTCCATCGATTTTCCGCTTAAGACGATCAGCGCGTTGTCGGTGACGTTAACAAAATTCGCGTTTATAGCGGTACCAATTCGGATCCACGAGGACTTATTCTCGTCCCAAAGGAGAACGACGGTGTAGCGCACGCCGCGACTGACGTAAACGGCATTCTGCAAGGCTCCTACCTGCTCTTTATATTTGAACAACTCTACGACGTTCGACACGTCCATCTGCCGGGGCGGAGATCGACGCGAATCCTTCTTAAACACGCGTCCGCCTTCGATATAGAATAATTTACCGCCTAGGCGGATTGCGGAGCTGTCCCACGTTCGCATCCCCCACTACTGGCGCAGCGCAAATCTCGCCTCTTCCGAGGCCGTGTTTACGCTTGCGATGAAACTCTCTTGCTGGACGTCCTTCGCGCAGGCGGATCCACGGAAAAAAATGATAAGACCGCCGACCAACGCCATTTTCAATACAGCTCGATAGTTCATTTTGGCCCCTGAATTCGTGCCTGACGATATCAACTTATGGGCCGTTCGTCATGAGAATTATGGCCCAGCCCGCCTTGGGGCATTAGGCCCATCCGCATCTTGCGCCCGTAACGCGATCGGGGTTATAGTTTATTTGATGGCATTCGACGAATCGTTGAATCCGGAGTGGTATTACGAACTTCCGTTCTACATCATCACTCTTGCCGTCTACCTGGTCGTCTTCACACTGAATCCGTCATTGCGGTGGGGAAATCGGGAGTCGCCCTTAAACAACACGGTAATGATCGAATTCGTTGCGGCGGCACCCGTGCCGACGCCGAAGGCACTCGCCGCGCCGCCACTCCGAGTCTCGCGCATGGCTCCCGCCAAACCCGCGCGCACGGCCAAGCCCGCCGTCGTCTCGAAAATGACGCCCGCCCAATCCGCCGCGCGGCGTCAGCACCAGGAGGCCGAGCTTACGCGCAAAGCCGCCGCTAACGCGGAAAAAGCACGCCAATCGGCCGTGCGGGCCGAGCGAGCCCAAGTTCGCGCGCGCGCCCAGGCCGAGGAGCGCGCTCGCGCCGCGGAAAAGGCGCGGGAGGCAGCCATGGCGCGAGCCGAGGCCGAGCGCGTCGAGAGAGAGCGCTTGGCAGCCGTGCGCGCCGAGAAAGCGAGAAAAAAAGCGGAACTATCGCAGGAATTGGCGACGATGGCGGACCCCGACGAGGCTCTCGCGCCGGCGGGTGCTGCGCCCGCGATTTCAAAAAGCCTCGGTCGCAAGGCCGCCGCGGCCTTGGCGGCCGGCGAAGGTTCTTTATCCGCCGAACCCCCGTCGCAGGATAAGCCGCAACTCCTGGATTCCCGATCGCGCAAGGGAGCGGCCGCCACCGAGCCGGGAGGGGTTTCTTTCTCACTCGACGGACCGGTCGGTAATCGTCGTGTGATCGAGAGAGTGCTCCCGCAAAGTCCGGATTGGGTCGGGACCCGCGGGCTGGATTTGATGGTCACGATCCGTTTTCGAGTTCTTCCCGACGGAACCGTCAATCCCGGGGCGGTAATCGAGAAAACTTCTGGATTCCCCGAGATCGATCAACTGGCACTCAAGGCCATTCGCCAATGGATTTTCGAGGCCGCGCCGGCCGGTGGCACCCAAACTTGGGGGCGCGTCGTGCTTAGATTCCTGAGTTGACTTCATGATTCACGTACTCTAGACTTCGGTATAATGCTGCGTAGCCTAAGTCTGATTTTTCCGCTTTTATTGACGGTTCGCGTGATCGCGGCCGACGCCCCTTTCGTGCCGCCCCTGCCATCCTCGTCGCCCGGGGAGGCCATATCCCATTTTCGCGCGGCCGCGCTGGGCGGGGCGGACGATCAGGCACTCGGCGAAGCCTATGATTTCCTTGCCCGTTATCCCCATGATCCAATACGGGAACAAGTCGAGCTGGCCGCCGGTGCCCTGCATCTTCGTCGCGGCGAAGCGGTGAGCGCGCTCAAATATCTGCTTCCCCTCACGCGCGCCGCCACGGGCGCCATGCGATCGCGCGCCATTCATCTCGCCGGCGGGGCCTTGATCCTGCTTGGACGAGAGTCCGAGGCGCTCAAACTAATTCCGCAGATCGATCCCGCCGCTACCAGCGATCGCTGGCTCGCGCTCGCGCAAGTTTGGCGCGCGGTCGCGCTGGATCGCCTGGGCCGAAAGGAGCAGGCGGGGGAGCTCTATCGCGCAATCGCGGCGTCGGGACAGGAATCCCCGATTCGCGCCTATGTGTTGGCGGCGATCGGCGTCGATTGGGACCGCCAGGGCAAGCCCGAGCGGGCCCGCGACGCGCTGGTCCGCGCGCAAGTCGAGGCGACGCGCTGGCAATTGGACGACCTGCGCGACGTACTGGCGCTTGCGGCCGCCCACGCGTTGACCCGCGAGGGCCGCTTCGAGCCGGCGGCGGTACAGTACTTGGATTTCACCCGAAAATTCCCGAACAGCCCTCTCATCGTGCAGGCGTATTATGAACGGGGGCTCGCTCTTAAAAAGTTGGGGCAGAAGGACGAAGCCGTTCGATCTTTCGAAAGCCTTCTTGCCCATTTCCCCGACTCAGTATATGCGCCGGACGCGCACCTACAGCTCGGGCAATTGCAAACCGAACTCGGCCACAGCGACCGGGCGCTCTTTCATTACCGTCAAATGGGCCGCTCCTCTCCCGCCAAGGACGCCGACCGGGAAGCTCTCCTTCTGATGGCGAAAGTCCATTACAACGCTAAACGCTGGAACGAGGCCGTCCCGCTATACCGCCGCTGGCTGGAGGACGCCGACCCGAAGGACCCACAAACGCGCAACGTCCTTGGGCTGCTCTTGGTGAGCCTCTGGTCAAGCGACCGGGCGGACCCCCAACTGGCGCAGTTGTCCGAGAAAATTCCCGAGCATCCCCTCGTCGCTCAAATTCGTTGGACGTTGGCGACAACCGCTTATACAAACAAGCAGTGGGAGGCGGCACAGTCCTTATTTAAACGCCAAATCGAATCCGACGCTTCCTCCGCGAATACGGCGGACGCCAGGTTCTACCGCGCCGAAGCGCTCGGCCAGCTCGGACGTAGCGCGGACGCCATCGACGCCTATCGCCGATTCCTCAATTCCCATCCTCAGGACGTCCGGGTTCGCGATGCCCGCATGCGCCTGGGCGCCCTGCTCTATGAGGGCGGAAACGCCACCGCCGCGGCGACGGTTTACGAAAAAGTCGCGGGTCACGACGCCATTGCTGCCGACGCCGCATACAATCGCGCATTGGCGCTGGCCAAATCCCGACAGGGCGCTGCCGCCGCCTGGGAGTCGTTTGCTGAGCGCTTTCCCAAACACCCGCAAGCATCGTGGGCGTGGTGGACGGCCGCGCGTTTGCGCGAAGAGCGAGACGATCCAAAGGCGGCAGCTGATTATGCCCGCGCGACTGGCCCCGCCGAGAAGACGAAGGCGCTCTACGCTTTGGGGCGCTTTCTAGAGCGCTCCAAGCACATCGCCGCCGCGAAGGCCGCCTATCAAAGGCTGCTCGACCTGCGTCCAAAAGACGATCCGGCCCGCTTGGCCGGCCTGCTGCGGCTGGCCTTGATGTTGGAACTGGAAGACCATCCGCAGTCTGCCGCGCCTCTCTACAAGGAGATCATGTCGAATTCGAAGCCCGGCACCTCCTTGCATGAAACCGCCCGCAAACGACAGGCGTCCCAATAGCGGATCTTTTTCTTGCGGGGGAGTATCCGCTCCGCTATACTCATCTCAATGAAGCCCTTGACACTGTCCGAACTCCTCTCGATCAGCATCGCAATGCCGATCCTGCTGATCTTGTCTTTCGCGGTCCTCGGGCAGGCGCTCGAGCGCTTTTACGCTTATGGATCGGTGTTACGCATGCCGACTAACCTTTGGCAGCGCGTACGCGACCGGGTGGAGGCGGGCGACACGCTGGGAGCCGCGACCATCGCCCGCCGCGACAACAGCATCCTCGGCGTGGCGTTAGCCGCACTGTTGTTGATCGAAAATCCGACGACCGAGAAGCTGGTGGAAGTTTTCCAGGTTCACCGGCAGCGCCTGTCGATGGCCCTCAACCGCCGCGTTGGTTTATTCGGAACAGCGAGCTTCGTCTCGCCGCTGATCGGTTTGATGGGCACGGTGCTCGGGATCATGCGCGCCTTCCACGACCTTTCCGCGGCCGGGGCGGGGGGACCGGCCGTCGTGGCCGCCGGAATTTCCGAGGCGCTGGTGGCCACCGCGTTCGGCATCGGCCTTGCCGTGGCTTCCGCCTTGCTTTACAACTACTTTACGCTGACCTCCCGCCAGCGGCTCAACACCGCCGATCTGTGGGTCCTCGAGCTGGCCGAGCTCCTGACCGCAAAGCCGCTTGAGCAATAGCCCCTTTTTTAGGCGCGATGAAGCCGTCCCCATCTCGGACGTCAACGTCGTACCCTTGGCGGACGTCTCCCTCGTCCTTCTGATCATCCTGCTCGTGTTATCCCCGATGGCCGCGCAATCGATGCTAAAAATCCAGGCCGCCGCCGCGAAATCGGAGACGTCCAAGGTACCGTCGGCCGGCGAGGATCCGCTTAAACCGACACTTCCCGAACCCGTGCTGTCGGTCGGCCTTTCATCTCAGGGCTATCTTTTCGACGGTCATTCTCTGACAAACGACCGCGCCATTTACGCCGCGCTAAAACCTCGACTCGTGGGACGTGAAGACAAGAAAGTCTTCCTGACGCCTGAGCTTGACGTCCCCAATGGACGCGTCGTTCACGCAATCGAAACGCTGCAGGCCTGCGGAGCCGCCACCGTCGCCTTGGTCCAAGTTTACGATCCCGAAGCGGGAAGTCCGCGCTGATGGCCAAATACGCGCTTCTGCGGCTGCGCTCGCAAACTCCCGAGCCCGAGCCGATCACCGAAGTCAACATCATTCCGGTGATCGACATTTCCCTGGTTCTCCTGGTCATCCTATTTGTGACCGCGCCGCTGCTCTCCTACCCGAGCCTGCCCGTAGCACTTCCGGCCGCCCATCAAAAGCCGAACCAAGACCTTACGATCGCCGTCACCCTCGCCCGCGACGGCGGCTTGTCGGTTCGCGCGGCGAGCTCTTCATGGCAAAACCTGGCCCTGGATCTCCGGACGGAAATCTCCCAGCGCCGCCATGCGATCGTTTTGCTTCGCGTCGATCGAACGATCCCTTACCGCACGGTGCAACGCCTGATCTCAGCCGTCAAGTCCGCGGGAGCGGAGTCGATCGCGCTGGCCACCGAACCGCCGAAATAAGCGACTAGGCCTTCCGACCCACCGAATAAGGCCCATTGGCACATGACAATGTTCATCGCGTAATTTTATGATAGGGACTTAATGAAAATTATTTTTCTGACCCTTCTCCTGCCTACCGTCGCGCATGCCGGCGCCCGCGAAGGCCCTATCGCGCGACTGCCGCTACTCGACAAGCAATTCCTCGCCGCGTTTCATAGCGCCCCGGAACATACGTGGCCTGTGGTTTTGCAATTTTTGCGGACCAATAATCACGATGCCGCCGCCTACGAATCTTTAGACTCCGCTTTTCAACGGCGCTGGCCGCTGGCCGCTCCTATTTCAGCCCTGGAATATGCCCCCGCTCTGCGGGAGTTCGCTTTCGGGGTGCATAGCGGGGATCCCCACATCATATTTAAGGCCCAAGAAAAGCTCCACGAGCTCTCCACGCATATCAAGGAGCTGATTCCCGGCTGGCAAATCGTCAGTAGCTACAATGAGGCATTGCAGGCCCCCACCAGCGAGCATGAGCGCATACTCCTGGCATCGGCCCAGCGCATGGCCGCAGCCTGGCAGACCGATCAGGTCGCAGACGAAATTCCGATGCCGTTATTCAGTTTCTACTCCCACCCCAAAAGTCCCCACGACGGCCTCCGAGCTTACCGCTCCCGCACATCCGCAAGCGCCGAATTTTTCCGCGTCCGGTACGTGCCCTGGTACTTGGCGCCGAATGATCCTTTTCTCAAAATATTGGGAACATCCGCTTTCGAGTACGGCTTAAAACACATTCGCGGCGTACAATCAAGCGCCGACCACTACGATATAGAACTAATGGGAGCGCCAGGCGACGCAAACCGTTACGATGACGGGCCCACGCTTCGCATCATCCGTACCGATGGTCGAATTAAAATTTTGCCTTCACGAAGCAGTGTGATTTCGGAAACTCCTGCGAAACCTCAGCGCTTTCGCTCGGCATGGCTTCAACGTTTATATGAGCTGACCGATTGGTCTTCCCTCGAATTCGGAAAATCAAGTTGGCCGTAAGCTTGATAAACTAGACCGATGAAGGTCTTGTCGATCGCGTGGGCGGTTGCCGCATTTGCCGGCCCACTCAAAGTCGATAATAATCTCGCCCAGGAAGACGTCACGATCCGCTCTAAGTCGAGCGGCCCCGCCTTGTCGGTTCCACCGCCGACGCTCTCCAAACCCGTGATCGACGAAGTCCTTAAATCCTTGGATTTAGGCCGGGGCGAGGGAAGCGATAAGACCGTCGACACGATTCATGTGACACCTAATGCCGCGCGGTTCAGGCAGCCTTTTCCCGAACCGCCATTTTTGGCGCTTTCTCCCGAAAATATACGCGCGACCTACGACTCCTGGACGTTCGAAATCCGTGAGGCCGACGGCGACGTTGCGCAGCGTGCGGAAGGCGTCGGGATCCTCCGCGAAGGCCTCGACTGGGATGGCGCGGGCGCCGACGGTCGCCTCGAGGTCAAACCCGGCCGGCGCTACTTTTATCGCTTCACCGGCCAACGCGGACCTCGTCAATTCGTCGTCGAAAGCGATCCGGTGCTCTTGAATTCGTTCACCCGCCGTGAGTATGGGGGGGAAACCCGATTGGAGGCGGCGATTGAGGAGATTTTCGTCGATGGGAAAATCGTGTTTGCGACCGGCGCCGAGCGTTATCTAAACGCGATGGCCGAAGCGCTGCGCGCGGGCGAAGCGCGCCCCGACGGCACCTATCGGTTCGAATTATACGCCCGCGACCTCCGCGCGCCTTTAACCCAAAAGCGCATCAAGGTCCTGACGGAACGTCTCGGCGCGGGCCTTGCGGGCGGGACGAAACGAATACGCGTATCGCCAATGACCGTCGAACGAAGCGAGGCGCTGGCCGCCTTTATTCCGCCATCGAAGGGCCCGACAATTCAGCGCGATTGACCCTTTTCGACGGCCCAGACTACGGCCGTGGAGAGGAAATACAAAACCAGAAGAACGACCCCGAAAATAATCATCGTCGCGACCACGTCTCCCGGAGTGCAAAAGCCCGAAATGAAGAGGATGACGACCGTCGCTTCCCGCCAGCGCTTAAGCATCGTCGCCGACTGGACGAGCCCGAACCGCGCCAAAAAGTAAAACAAGACCGGCGCTTCAAACGCGATTCCGGAACCGACCACCGTATAAAGAAACAAATTCAAGTATTCGGTCGGCTTGAGGTTCGCGCGCAGGCCGGCCTTGAGCGCCTCGTCCATCAAAAGGTTCGAGAGCGTCCCAAACATGAAGAAGTAGGCGATCGTCGCCCCCAAGATAAAGCATCCGCTGGTCGCCGCAACGAAAACGGTTGCCATATGCCGCTCGCGCTCGCGTAGCGCGGGCCGTACGAACGCCCACAACTGGTAGAACAAATACGGCGAGACGACAAAAACAGCGCACCAAAAGGAAAGCTTCATCAACGCGACGAATGGCTCGGCCAAGTCGGTATAGGCGAATGGATTGTCGCCTAGCGCGGGACGCGCTTCTATCGCCAGGCGCAAAGGCCGAATCGCCAGATCCCACAAGCGAAAGCGCGCGAGATACGCGGCCATCGAACCGAGAACGACGACGCCAAGCGCGCGCAAGAGGCGATCCCGGAGCTCCTCAAGATGTTCCCAAAGGGAGACCGCCTCGTCTTCTGGCAGAATTTCCGCGAGGAGTTCGGTCACATCACGCTCCCGTCTGCATTAAAGGCTGCCGGAAGGTGCTCAAGTGCACCGCCGTCGATGGCCACGACGTCGAAACGACAGCCACCTTCCCAACCCCGCATCTGCAGCCAAAGGTTCGCCGCCCGAATCAAATTGCGTCGCTTGGCCGCGTCGACGGACGCGGCAGCACCACCAAACGAGGCCGACGCCCGCGAGCGGACTTCGACGAAGACGACCTCCTCCCCGTCTTGGGCGACGACGTCGATTTCGCCGACCTTGGCGCGAAAATTCCGGTCCAAAATCGTCAATCCCTTGGATCTGAGGAACTCCGCGGCCAGGTCCTCCGCCTTTTTGCCTGTCTCGTGACGGGTCATGAGGTCGCGCGTACCAAACGTTCGCGAATCGGCGCATACGAGCGTCGATGGGCGTCGCAAGGTCCCTTTTGATCCAGGGCATCCAGGTGCAGCTTGGTCCCATATCCCTTGTGTTGGGAGAATCCGTAACCGGGATGCTTTCGATCCAGCCGTTCCAACCAACGGTCGCGAACCACCTTGGCGACGATGCTTGCCGCCGCAATCGAAAGAGACTTCGCATCTCCGTCGATCACGGTCATTTGCTTCAGGGGGAAGTTCGGGATCGCACGTGGCCCGTCGACGAGCACGAGCACCGCGGTCGACCCGGACTTCGCAGCCACGCGACGCGTGGCGCGCCCCATTGCCTCGAGCGTGGCACGCAGGATGTTCTTCTGCTCGATTTCCCGAGGATAGGCCCAAGCAACTGATACTATCGCCTGGGAACGAACGACCCCGAATAGCCGCTCTCGGCTTTTCGGGGTCATGATCTTGGAATCGCGTGCTTGGCTTAGCTCGGCTGAAGGCTCCTCCGGCAAGGCCACGGCCGCGACAACCACCGGACCCGCGAGGGGTCCGCGTCCGGCCTCGTCGACGCCGACGAGACACGCGCCCTGGGCGCGTCGCCTCGCGTCAGCGTCGAAGCGCCGACCGTCCAAGTGAAGTTACTTGGCGGCGGCCGCGGCGCTCTCGCCTTTGCGCGGAGCTTCGGGCTTGTGAGCGAGCTTATCGGCCTTCGGCGGCTTGGCCTCGGGCTTGGCTTCGGGAGCGGCTCCGGCCTCTCCGGTCTCGCGCTCATCTAATCGGGCCGCTTTGCCGGTCAAACCACGCAAATAGTACAGGCGGGCGCGGCGCACCTTGCCGGAGCGCACGAGCTCGATCTTGTCCACGTGGGGGGTGTTGAGCGGAAACGTCCTCTCAACGCCGACGCCGAAGGACACCTTGCGGACGGTGTATGTCTCGCTCGGGCCACGGCCGCGACGTGAAATCACCGTCCCCTCGAAAATCTGGATGCGCTCGCTGTCGCCTTCCTTGACCTTCATGTGGACCTTAATCGTGTCGCCAGGGCGAAACACGGGGACCTTCGACATATTCTTTTCTTCCATCGCCACCATCATACGCTTTCTCCTGAACTTATCTTGACTTACGCCCGAGACAGCAGATCGGGTCGTTTTCGCTTCGTCGCGGCGCGAGCGGCTTTCATCCGCCACTCCGCGATTTTTTTGTGGTCTCCGGAGAACAACACCTCCGGGACCTCCTGCCCCCGCCAAACGCGGGGACGGGTATACTGCGGAAAGTCTAATAGCCCAGTCGCAAAAGATTCGCTCTCGGCGGCATCCTCTTTCTTGAGCACCCCGGGAATCTTGCGCACGACCGCGTCGGCAACGACCATCGCGGGCAGTTCGCCCCCGGTCAACACGTAATCGCCAATGGACAACTCTTCGTCGAACAACGACATCGCGCGCTCGTCGACGCCCTCGTAATGGCCGCACACGAGAACCAGGTGCTTCGAGCGCGAAAGGACGGACGCTTTCTGGTCGGTAAACGTGACACCTTGGGGCGACATCAGATAAACCTTGCTACCCCTTTTCTTCACGCTCTTGAGCGCATCTTCGATGGGACCCGCCATCAACACCATTCCCGGGCCACCGCCGAACGGACGGTCATCCACCTTCCGGTGCTTGTCCTCGGAAAAATCCCGAGGATTGACACAGCCCCAGCTGAGCAGCCCTTTTTCTTGGGCGCGGCCGAGGATGCTCGCGTTCATCACCGGCGCGAACATATCGGGGAAAAGCGTCACAAAGTCAATCCTCACGGTCTCCTAATCGATCTCGACGTCCACGCGTCGGCCGATCTTAGCGGCGGCAGCACCCACGACGGAGCGGATTGCTTTGATCACCTTGCCCTGTTTGCCGATGACCTTGCCCTTGTCGCTTTCGTCCACGACGAGCTTCAGCACGGCGACGTCGCCGTCCTGGATTTCGTCCACGGACACGGACTCGGGCTTGTCCACCAACTTCTTGACGATGAACTGTGCCAGCTCTTTCATTGGTCTTTACTTAGCGGCGACTTTCGCGGTTTTGTTGACAGCCTTGACCAAGCTTTCCACGGTCTCAGACGGCTTGGCGCCGACAGAAATCCAGTGTTGGTAGCGGTCGGCCTTCAGAACGACCTTTTTAGCGGCAGTCAGTTCGCGCGGATTGTACGAACCGATGACTTCGACGGGCTTGCCCGTAGCGCCCCGAGTTTTCTCGATGGTGACGATGCGGTAGTACGGCTGGTGCGGCTTGCCTATGCGCTGCAGACGAATGACAACGGCCATGTGTTCCTCCGATGCGACTCTAGTGCTTCTTAGCTCCAAAAGCGGCCCGAGCGTTCGACTCGAGCTCGCGAAAAGCCGCGGCGCAATCTCGAGCGCCGAATACGGCCGAGCCAGCAACCAGGCTGTCGGCCCCGGCGGCGGCGGCTTGCGAAATGTTCTCGGCGTTGACGCCGCCGTCAACTTGAATCCAGCAATCGAGCCCGCGCCGATCAATTGCGGCGCGCAGTGCCGCGACTTTCGGCATCATTTTAGCCATGAATTTCTGTCCCCCGAATCCGGGCTCGACAGTCATCACCAGTGCCAAATCGCAATATTCGAGTGCGGAGATCAGGCCGTCCACCGAGGTTTTCGGCTTCACGGCTAACCCGGATTTTACGCCTAAACTGCGGATTTTTTTGAGCGCGGCCGAAGCGTCCGGCACGACTTCGATATGGCAAGTTAGGATATCGGTCCCGGCATCGACGAACCACGGGGCGACCTCGAGCGGGTTGGTCACCATCAAGTGCGTGTCAATGAAAAAACCGCGCTTCTTGGCCAACCGCACGAAATCGGGGCCGAAACTTAAATTGGGGACGAAGTGCCCGTCCATCACGTCGACGGAGACCCACGTACAGCCCGCGGCCTTGACGATGTCGAGCTGTTCGCCTAATTTTGAAAGATCACCCGCGAGCAGCGAGGGGACAACGGCGAGGGTTTTCGCGGCCGCCATGGTCACAAGTCCTGCTCCTCGACAAGGATGCCGTTAACATAGATCTTGACCCGCGCTCCGCCCGCCGTGTTCACCGGAACCTCAATTTTGGATCCGGGCTGGCGCAAACCGTTGAACAATTCCCGTTCGCCGTATTTGTCGAGCACGACGATGCGCACCTGGCTGTCGGAGCCACCTTGGGAAAGCTCATAGCGGAACATTTTCGCCGACGCGTTAGGCAACGCGCCCTTGTTGCCGCTGATAACGACGAAAACAGATGCGTCCGGCGACAGTGGCGCGTCGGGAGCGGGATCCTGAGTCAACACGGTGCCGTTGGTAAAGAGCGACTTCGGATCGCTTTTCACGTTGACCTTGGCGCCGTTGCCGGCTGCCCAAGCGTGAACCTCGTCGATCGTCTTGCGTAGAAAATCCGGCATGAGCGACACGCCCGCAGGAGGCGGGCCGCCTGAGACCACCAAATTGACCAGCGTGTCACGCTCGACGCTGGTTTCACCCTTCGGCTCTTGAATCAACACGAGACCCTTTTCTGACTTCAGCGAATAGGCCTCGCTGACTTCGCCCAAGCCCAGTTGGCTTTGGCGCAGCATCATTTCCGCGTTGCGTTGCGGAAGACCGATCACCGAAGGCGCCTGGACCGTTTGTCCACCCTGGCTGACCACCACCCGTACCGTTTTTCCTTCACGCACGACGGTACCGGCCGGTGGATCTTGGCGTAGCACGGACGATATCGGAACGGAAGCGTCGAACTCCACGCCTGATTTGCGCAATCCGATGTTGATGGGGGAAAGCATATCCAACGCCGCGGCCAACGATTTGCCCTTCAGGTCCGGAATGGTCTGCATTTTGCGGTTATGGACGATGCCTTCCAATCCCCAATTGAATCCCCAAATGACGAAAGCCACAAACACCACTCCCGCGGCGACCATTTCCCATGGCGTCGTCTTTTCCGGTGGCGCCGCATTTTCTATCGGCGTCGTCTTTTCAGCTTCGGCGTTCAATCGTTTTTCTCAATAAACGGCAAAAAAGCACCCTCGGCCATGCGCAGGCCGTTGGCGAAATCCGCAGCGTTCAGCGCCTTTTTTCCCTCAGGTTGAACTTCGAGGAGCCACAGACGACTGCAGGACCCGCATTCTACCAGAATTCCATGCCCTTGTTCAATGCGCATCACACGCCCCGGGACCCCCGTTCCGGGAGGGTCGTTGGATCCGGGTAAAGCCGTTTTTAAGACCAAAATCCGGCCCGTTGCCTTTTTCTCCAAAGCCGCGCGGGGCCACAGGCGAAATCCTCGCACTAAGTCATGGATTTCCGCCGCCGGTCGGTTCAAATCGATACGTGCATCTTCTCGCTTGATCAACGGCGCCAGTGACGGCGTTCCTCCTTGGGGGGCACGCCTCACTTTTCCCGACTTTAATTCGTCCAAGCACGCACCCAACATCTCGACGCCAAGCGCGGTGAGTCGAGCAAGCAACGCGCCGGCGTCCTCGTCAGGTCCGATTAACGTTTGCTCCATCGCCTGAATTGGACCCGTGTCCATCCCTTCGTCCAGCCAAAACAGCGAGACTCCGGTCTTTTTTTCACCGCGCACGATCGCCCATTGGACCGGAGCCGCGCCGCGATAGTTCGGCAGCAGTGAAAAATGGACGTTCATGAATCCGAGACGGGTCGAGTCGAGGGTTTCGCGTTTTAATATGCGGCCGTATGCGACCACGACCGCCAGATCAGCACCTAGCGCCTTGAGTTCCGCGTTGATGTTCGCCGGCTTATTAGGCTGGAAAACTCGCAGGCCCAACTCCAACGCCGCGGTCTTGACCGGGGTCGGAGCGAGAGTCAATCCCCGGCCAGCGGGTCGATCAGGCTGAGAAACGACGGCCAGAACTTGCGTCTTCTGGGCGAGCAGTCGCAAGAATGGAACGGCGGTTTCGGGCGTGCCAAAAAATATCGTCTTCAAGCTTATCCACTGTATTCACAGGCCAACTGTTGCCGGTAACGGTTGGTTAGAGCGAACTCGAGGATTTTACGATATTGATGCGCGCTCAGTAGTGGTTACACTGAACATTGCACGCTAACGCTCTATGCAATATATAATCGCACCATGGGTAAATTTGGCAGAAGCTGGGATTTGGCAAAGGCCTCTTTGGCCGTTCTCTTGGACGACCCGGCGATCATGGGATTTAGCTTTTTCTCTTGGATCGTCGGTGTCATAATTCTGTCTCCCCTTGCAGGTCTCGCCATCGCGGCAGCTTTAGGGACAGAGGTGCCGTGGATTCAGGATCTCTGGAATTCTATCCGACAGATGCGGGGAGCAGGAATTGTTGTATTAGCGGTCGCGTTTTTTGCGCTCATCTTTACACAGACTTTTTTTATGACCGGCCTTGCCACCGTTGCCCATAGCCGTTTTAGCGGTCGAACCAGCTCTTTTTCCGATGGCTTTGTTAATGCCATCTCGCGCCTCGACAAAATTCTTTTCTGGAGCCTCCTCTCAACCGGAGTAAGCGTAATCTTTGGCATGTTAAAGAAAGAGAGCGAGGACAACGGCTCGAAAATCGGCGAAATCGCGACGGCCGCGGGAGAGTTTTCTTGGGGCGTGGCAACTACGTTTATGGTGCCTGTGATCGCATTGGAAGAACTGTCCGTTTTGGATTCTGTTAAAAAAGCCACGGCAATTCTCCGCAAAACTTGGGGGGAATCCGCAATCGTGGCCGTTTCCGGTGCGCTATTTATGAAGCTCATTGGAACTTTTGGGCACGTCGCTTTTCTCTTGATATTTTTAATTCTAGCTCGAAGCGCGCACGGCGTGAGCGGACTTGCCCTAATTATCTCTTTTCTTCTGTTCTCTGTTTTTCTTTGGGCGGTGAATTATTTGATATGGTCCACTTTAGACGCGATCTTAATGGTCGCCCTCTATGAATACGCGACCACCGGAAAAGTTCCCGAAGGGTTTACCACCGAAGAAATTCAGAACGCCATGAGCGCTCACCAGTCTCGACGACGTCTCCCCCGATGAGGTTCCAGGGGGTGGTAGGATAAGCCCGGAGTGCATCACTGTATTCACAGACCAACCGTTGCCGGCAACGGTTGACGGGGGCGAACTCGAGGATTTTACGATATGGTCCGAGGAAAGACCATCGCACTTTGAGATACCCGAGTTCAATACACTAACTTAAACCGGTCTCTCGCAGAAGATCTGGAAATCGAGCAATTATTTTCGCGGTCACATTGGTCGAGCTATCCCAGCACACCGTTATCACTTCGTCACGAATACTCAATGATTCGCATCCGACTTGGAATACTTCACTCACGAACCGGCGCCTTTCTGGGCTTGTGATGAAAGCGCTCGCATCCCCGGCCGTCATTGAACTGGCGCTAAATTTGCGGTCAAAGGCTTCATCGCCACTTAATTCCTTATTGCCCCACGCAATGCCACACATCTTTGCTTCCCATAATGGAAACCGTCTGACTTGTTTTTCAGGTCCGATTACCAGCGAACGTTTCCATGAAGTGGTTGTGCTCAAAAAAATAAGTGGGAGGTACCACAATATCTTCGCCGCCATGCATCAGGCGCCAGCACCGAAAATGTAACCCCCGAAACGGGAATTCAAGGACTGCTCCTCCCGTCGTCTCATCGGTCCACAAAATCATCCTTAATTTAACGTCGGAAGGATTAACTCCCGCTTCGAGAAGTTCTTCCTCCATCATGCGTTTCCATCGTCGCCCCAACCATCGTTCGAAAATCGAATAGGGTTTCGCCACCAACGCCATTAAGCCAAGCAAGCAGACGAGAAAAATTAAATAGGCCATTTTTCTATCAACCCCAAGTAGGCTTGGCGCTTTTAATGGCGTCGAGGATCTTCAGTCTTTCCTCGAACGGAAGGCGGTCGACGTAGAGCTTACCGTCGAGATGGTCGATCTCGTGCTGGAAGGCACGCGCAAGCAACCCCGTGCCGGTCATCTCCCAGGGCTTGCCTTCGCCGTCGAGCGCGCGAATGCGCACGCGCGCCGCCCGCGTCAGTTGCGCGTAGATGCCGGGGATGGACAGGCAGCCTTCCTCTTCTTTCTGCTCGCCCTCGATCATAATGATTTCAGGATTGATCAAGACGAGCCGCTGCGATTTGCCTTCGGGACGGACATCGATGACCGCGACACGCATATTGAGACCGATTTGGGGAGCCGCCAGGCCGATGCCACGAGCCGCGTGCATCGTGGCCCACATATCCTTGAGAAGCGCGGGAAGACTCGGCGCGATCGTCGCGAAATCCGCCGTTGGACAGGGGGTCTTGAGAACCCGCTCGCCGTGTTTGGTGACGCGCAAAACGGGCATATTACAGGTCGACGGCGTGCTCGACCCCGATGCCGACTATGCGAAATCGGACTGGCTGCTTGTCGTCGGTGGGCAACGAGCCCCAGGTCATCGCCAGGCGCTCGAGCTGCGCGTCCGTCGACAGTTTCGCGGAGACGCCGAAAACGACCTCGGACGCCTTCGCGGCTTGCGCCGCCTGCGCGATCGCGTAAAATGGCTCGTTGGAAACGACGAGCAGCGGCTTAACGGTTTTCCCGTTCCTTTCGGCGAGCTCGAGGACCTTCGTGAAGAGGACTTCTTCATCATGATCCATCTGAACCGTCTCCTCGACAAGCCCCAGTCCCGTGCGGATACGGGAAGTGAACACGATCAAATCCGTCGTCTCTGCGTCCATCACATCGAGCACTTTTTGGAGGTGGAATAGGTTCTTCGGATCACGCACGGCGACGAGGACGCGCTTGGGCTTGGCAAAATCTTCGTTTAAATGAGTGAGATCGGGCTCGTGGCGCAGGTTGAATTTTTCCTGCTGGTCATGGGCATCTTTATGCTTTTTTTCGTTCCAATACTCCGAGTAGACGAAAAGGAAGAAAAAAACCACCGTGAAAATCGAGCCGGAAACCGTCGCTACCCTCTTTGTGATCAGATTCATGGAGGCGGTGACGAGTAAGACGAGAAAAACGGCCGCCAACCCGACCGGCCACTGGACGCCTTTGACGAGAATATTGCCCGGAACCATGAATTCGCGCGGCTCGCGGTTTTTAAAGCGCAGCATCATCACCGCCATCGTCTTGAAAACGAACGACCAGACGACGCCGAACGCGTAGGCCTCGCCCAGGATGTACACGTCGCCGCGGCAGAGCAGGATGGTGACAAGCTGCAGGCCGACGATCAAGTTGATCAGGCGGTGTGTAGTGCCGTACTTTCTATGCAGGCCGCGAAACCAGGGGACGAGGATGCCGTCTTCGGCCAAGCGGTTGAGCACTCCGTTGGCCCCGACAATCGACGTATTCGCAGCCCCCGCCAAAATGACCACGCCCACGCCAACGACGAACGCCTGCAGTACCACTCGCGCCCAATGCGGGCCGATGACCGACATGGCCAGCCCCGAAAGCAGGTTGTCGCTGTATTGGGCGATGCGAATGTGATCGGGGATGATCATCACCGCAAAAAAGCTCACTGCCGAGGTAAGCAGCATGCTGTAGACAAAAATCACCAGGCCCGCGCGCTCCAGGTTCTTGATCTTGGGCGCCTCGATCTCACGATACACCTGGGCCAGAGATTCCTCGCCGGACATGGCTAGAAGCGAATGGCCGAAGGCCATGATGATTCCAATTGCGCCGACGGGCTTAAGCCAGCTCACACCGTGCGCCCACCCCAAGCCTTCCGGGCTAAATTTTAAGGCGAAAGGGGGAAGCGTCGCGCCGCGCGCCCACAGCGTCCATCCACACCATATGATCATCACCACGCCCATTACCGTGGTCAACTGCATTATTTTGAGGGCTTTATCGCTCGATTCGTGAATACCTTTGATGTTTTCCCACCAGAAATATAGCGTCGCGACGACCGCGAAAAGGCAGGAAAACGCGTTGGGGTTGATGTGCCAACCAATGCGAAAGTGGGGGAAAACGGTGTTTAAAAGACCCGCTAAATACTGTCCGCCGGACACGGTGCTGATGGGGCCGGTCAATATGTAATCGAACATCAAGGCGGCGGCCGAAACCTTCGCGAGTTTGCCGCCCATCGCCTCCTTGACAACCTTATACACCCCGCCACGCACGAACATCGAACACGATTCCATGTAAACGGCGCGAATCGCGTAGGAAAATAGCATCACTCCCAGGATAAACCACGGCGCCGAGGGTCCCACCGCCTGCTCGACGATGCCGCCAATGTAATAGGCAGTCGATGCCAGATCGCAAAGCACGATGGCAGAGGCGCGCCAGAATGAGATGAAGGAGAGCATCGCGGTCGTGAGAACCACGACCTCGGTGACCCGTCGGCCCGGCCGGGGTTCAGCCTTCAACTTTTCGAATGAGGGCGAGCGCTTCCGCCGGACCCGCAGCGGCCGTAAGTTGGTCGATCAGGGATGGCTGGAATAGGGACGAAACACCGCGTAACAACTGCAGATGCAGGGGGAAAGAGTCCTGCTTATTGGGTGAGAAAAACAAGAAAATCACACGAATTTGCAGGTCGGACTGCTTTGGATCGGCGATCGGCGTCTTGAGCACGGCCATGCCCGCCATGATCCCGTCGATTCCGTCCATCCGGGCGTGGGGGAGGCTTAATCCCGTGTCCAAGGTTGTGGAAATGCCCTGCTCTCGTTCCAACGTCTTGGCCAAGAACGCGCTGGAATCGGTAAGCCCGGCCTTTTGGCACACGGCACGGACCAGTTCATCCAAAACTTGGACCTTATCCCGTCCCGGCAGAGGGAAAATGATCGCCGACTCGCTGAGGAGCGGAGCCACCTTGAGGCTTTTGGCGGCCTTCGGACCGGGCGCTTGATCAGGAGAAGATTCGGGGGACTTCTTGCTAAACCAGGGCATTTGGGGGGTGCCGCGTATTATCGCACACCCCTCCCCCCGTGTCAAATCGGGGGGATGCGACAGCGCGGCCAGTAAAGCGTGGAGTTATGTAAACTAAAGGCATGAATAGAGGGCGCTTGGCTGGCTTCAGCATCATTCTGACTCGCCCCCAAAATTCTTCAATAAAATTAAAGGCCTTATTGATTCGACAAGGGGCAAAAGTGGCGAGCACGCCTTTGATCCGGATAGTGCCGCCGCGGTCATGGCGCGGCCTTGATCATGGCCTTCAACACCTGAAGAAGTACGTCGCAGTGGTCTTCGCCAGTGGCAATGCGGTGGACGCTTTTTTCGATCGAGCCCGAATTCGCCTGCGTCGACGACCGCGCGCGCCTAAAATCGTCGCGGCCATCGGTCCCATAACCGCGCAACGATTGATCGAGCGAGGATGGCGACCAACTCTCATCGCCCAAAATCATCATGCGCGCGGGTTGGCGACGGTACTACAAAGTTCGCCGTCAGGCGACCGCGTCTTAATACCGCGTTCAGAGCGTGGTCGCAAAGAGCTGCCCCAGGCGCTGCTGCGGCAAGGATGGCGAGTTACCCTAACAAACGCTTACCGGCTCGTGACCGACCACACGGGACGACGCGCCCTTCTACGCGAGCTTGCCGGCGGCGCGGATGTCTGTTGTTTTTCATCCCCTTCGGCGGTGGAAGCGGCATTCAACGACCGTCGCATCCGACGTGCCTTTAGCGAGTGTCGCGCGGTCGCCATTGGACCGACGACGGCAGCGGCATTGCGATCACGAGGAATAAATCCCATCGTCGCAGACGACGCCAACAATCGGATGATCGTCGAAGCCGTCGCCAAAGCCGTGCGGAGAAACTCATGAATCGTCGGACCCTTCTGAAAACCGTTTTGCGTCGCGCCGGAGCCGTCCTTTCCCGCCGCTTTGGGAAAGTGACTTACACCACCAAGGGCCGCGCGAATCTGGTGACGGCGGCGGACTTCGAAAGCCAAGCCCTCATTCTGTCTGCGCTGCGCCGGGCATTTCCCCAGGACGACTACAAGGCCGAGGAAAATGAGACCAAACTGACCGACGCCGAGCACGTCTGGCTCATCGACCCGCTCGATGGGACGACAAATTACGCCCACGGTTACCCTGCCTCTTGCGTGTCAATCGGCGTGCTGCGCAACGGTCATCCGCTACTCGGGGGCGTCTACGACCCTTTCCGCCGCGAGCTCTTTCTGGCTGAAAAGGGAAAGGGTGCCATGCTCAACGGACGCCCGATGAAAGTCACTCAAACCGGAAAGATCTCGCAATCGCTGCTGGTGACGGGTTTCGGCTACGATCGCGCACGACGCGCAGACTTTTACCTCTCCCATTTTAAGGCGTTCATGATCCGTAGTCACGATATTCGCCGCTCTGGCTCGGCAGCGTTGGATATGGCATGGATCGCGGCAGGACGCGTCGATGGATTTTGGGAGTTCCAATTGAACCCTTGGGACGTGGCGGCGGGATGGCTTTTGGTCGAAGAGGCCGGGGGGCGCGTGACGGACTTCAGCGGGCGCTCATGGGCCGATCTAAATTCGATGGGCGCGCAAACCTTGGCAACCAACTCGCGCCTGCACGGCGATATGCTGCGGGTACTGGCCCGCGTGGGCTCTAAAACCGGAAAGCGAGTGTGATGCGGTTGGCCGAGCCGAGATCGCCCAACGCGACCCACGCGTAATCGACTCTCAGCGCGACAAGGTCCACGCCGGCTCCGAAAGATACGCCAGCGAAACCGTCGACGTTGCGAGCGCGATTCTGGTTGTAACCCACGCGTAGGGCCGCTGACCAGGGCTTTAAGGAGCCGATTTTTGAGGCGGGAAGGCGGGCCTCGACACCAAGACACGCATAGGGGTCCTGGTCGACCGGGAAAACGACGTCGATCGCCGCGTCGACTTGCGCATTGGGATGCCACACCGCCCCCGCGCGCACGCGCAACGGCAGCGGATCTGCAATCGAGCCGATTTTCATGGGGGGGCCCAAATTCGTCGCGCTGATCCCGACATCGAGCGGCCCGTCCCCCAGGTCGCTGACGTGGCGGCCGACCGCGCCGAGATCTACGGCGGCCGATGATCCGGATCGGTCGTTCAACGACGAACGAATGGCCTTGATCCCACCGCCGACTATAAAAGTCCCTAGACGCCGTGAATAACCCACGCCGGCAGCCAAGTCTAGGGGGGTGAACGTGCCTGCCGAATCGCCTTGCGACGTGTAGATGGTTTGAGGAGACTGCGAAGCGTATACGACTCCCGCGCCGACGACGCCGTCCTCGCCCAGTGACCTTGCGTAGGCCGCCGAGCCTTGGTAAGCGCTTTCAATCAACGCATCATATCCAAGAGCCACTTCCGAAGGCGACTCGGCCCCGCCGTGGCTTATCAATGCGGGATTTTGGAACAAGGCCTCGGCGCCGCTTGCGTTAGCGGCGACGACTCCGCCCATGGCTGCGGCCCTCGCTCCGAACGGATCGCGCAGAAAAGCCGCTCCAGTCGAGCCTGCCGCTTTCGCGCTGAAGGCACCTTCGGGCAAAAAGTCGGCGTAGGCCGCGGGCGTCCAAAAAAACAATGCCGCGGCAAGGAAAAACGTCAGACGGGCCAGACCGGCCCCCGTCTGGGCCTCTCCGGTTCTTCCTCGAGGGTCGGCGGCGAAGTCGGCGGAGGAAGGACGATTACTTCGGGATCGGCGATCGTCTCAGCGAGCGGCGCCTCCGGCAAGGAAATTGCTCCTTCACCGGTCGGCGGGCTGACGAAGGAATTTTTCTCAGCCCGTTCCTGCATTTGATTATCGATCAGGGTGTTCAATTCGGCGTGGACAGTGTCGTCGAGGGAGCGAATGGTCTTGTCGGCATCCGCCGGTTGAGTGGCGGGTTTCGTCAAAGTCACCGGTGCGGGCGACGCCACTGCCAGCGCTTGGGACGCCGCGTCGCCGGTCTCGGTCTTTTTGGAACGCTTGGTAGGTGAGCCCGTTTCCGTCGATTTCGAATTGGCCGAATCCATTTTAATCTGCGTGATGGTCTCGGAAATTTCGCCCAAGCGCTCGATCAGGGCTTGGTCTCTTCCGCCGATCGCTTCCACCCGCTTCGTCAAGTCGGAGACGGACGCATTCAATTGGTCTAGTTGGACCTTGATGTTCTGGAGATAAAGGACGCCGGCATTGACGCCGCCGGCGACCTCGTGATGCGCCGCCGTGGAATCCTTTCGCGCGTCGGCAGGGATAGCGGTTTCAGACTTCAAAGCGGTCAACGGCTTCGTTATTTCCTTCTCATCCTTGACGGAGGAAACCAGGGAAACGGGAAGGGGAGGAGGGCGCGGGTTTGAAATCGATGGTGAAGTGCCGTCCATCTGAGTCTCGGCCTCGCCCGAGTCTTCGGCGCGATCGGCCGCTTCGACGGCTGCGCGGTACTGGCTCAGTAAGAAAAAAAACAAAACTCCGCTCAATAAAAGGCTCGCGGCAGAAAGATAAAACCAACCGTCAGCCCATAATCCTTGCATAGAACAAGAATGGTAGCGGGGTGAGGGGACCGGTGTCAAGCGGACGAATGGAAGAAGTATAATCAGTTGAGCCATGAGGCCTTTGATTCAAGCCCGCCCGCGGTTTTGCCTCGGATATTGTCATCGAGATGAAGCCGACCGAAGCGCTTTGACGCCGTCCGATGTGCGCGCAAAATTTTCCCCTGTAGAGCTCGCAGCCATCTCGGCTTTACCCCAGCGTCGTCGCCGTGATCGGATCGCCGGCCGCTTGGCCGCCAAACGCGCCCTCGCTGCCCATTTCATGGATGAGCATGGGTGGGATTTTGACGCGGCCGAATTGGTCGTGGAAAACGCCCTCGACGGACGGCCGCTGCTGCGCCTACCTGCGCATGCGGATGTTTCTGTCCCCTCATTTTCGTTGTCCCACGGATTGGATGCCGCGGTCTGCGCGGTCGGTGCGCCCGGACGACTGGTGGGGGTGGACGTGGAAACCGTCGTCGCGCGTCCGCCGGCAGTGATCGCCTTCATCGCCAGCCCCGCTGAGTCACACGCCGCTCCCGCGTCCGATCCGGACGCCCAGGCCCGACTCTGGACGGGCAAGGAGGCGGCGCTAAAGCTTCTGGGTTTGGGGCTCGACGCAGATGCACGAGACGTCCGCGTGCGCTCAGGAGAAGTGGTTTACTGCGGCATTCCCGAACGCGTCTGGATGTCCCTCGGGGCACCACGGGTCCGGGTCGCATATGAAAGTATCGCGGTTTCCGCGAGTGTCGCGGGTTCCGCGAGGTTCGCAAGCGCCCTAATCGCCGTCGCTTACACCGGAGATTAATTCATGGAAAAAGAAATCGCGAAAAGCGTAAAACCTCCCCGCCCGGCGGCGGCGAGCGTGCAGAAACTGCGCCAAGCCGTCGAGAAGGCGACCGCGGGCGGAGGCAAGGCCCGCGTCGACGCGCAGAAGGCCCGCGGAAAATTTTCCGCGCGGGAGCGTATAAATTATTTGCTCGATGAGGGAAGTTTCCAAGAGTTGGACCTGCTCGTCGCAACGAAAGCGACCGATTTCGGCCTGAAGGACAAGGCTATTCCCGGCGACGGAGTCATCTCCGGGTTCGGGCAAATTCACGGCCGCGAAGTGTGCGTTTACGCCCAAGATTTCACCGTATTGGGCGGCTCGTTGGGATGGGCGCATGCCCAAAAAATCTGCAAAATCATGGATCTCGCCTACGAAAATCGAGTTCCGGTCATCGGCCTTTTGGATTCTGGCGGCGCCCGGATACAAGAAGGAGTGGATAGTTTGGACGGCTATGGCGAGATTTTCTATAGGAACGTCCGGTGTTCTGGCGTCATTCCTCAAATCTCGGTGATCCTGGGGCCCTGCGCCGGCGGCGCGGTCTATTCTCCGGCCCTGACCGACTTCGTCTTCATGGTCGAGGGTATCAGCCAGATGTTCGTCACCGGTCCCGACGTCGTGAAAGCCGCGACCGGTGAAGAAGTGACTTTCGACGGCTTGGGCGGTTGCGAAGCCCACTCCACGAAATCAGGCGTGTGCCACTTCGTCGCGAAATCGGAACCCGACTGTTTTCGCCAAGTCCGGGAACTGCTCGGCTACTTGCCGCAAAATCGCTTTGAAAAGGCCCCGCGCGTCGCCAATCCCGACCCAATCCGGCGTTCGGTCCCGCTGCTCGAAAAAATGTGCGATCTCGATCCGCGCCGGCCGTACCGAATCCACCACATCATTTGGCAGATCGCCGACGAACATAAATTCTTCGAGGTCCAATCCGCCTACGCCAAAAACATAGTCACTGGCTTTTGTCGTATGGGAGGCGAAGTGGTCGGCATCGTGGCCAATAACCCCGCTCACCTGGCTGGCGCGTTGGACATTAACGCCTCCGACAAGGCCGCCCGGTTCATTCGCATGCTCAATGCCTTCAATATCCCGGTGCTAACCCTGGTCGACGTCCCCGGCTATTGGCCCGGCGTCCAACAGGAGCATGGCGGCATCATCCGTCACGGGGCGAAGATCCTGCACGCCTATGCTGAAGCGACCGTCCCTAAAATCACCGTCATTCTACGCAAAGCCTACGGCGGCGCCTACATCGCGATGAGCTCAAAGCACATGCGCGGGGATTTCAATTTCGCGCTTCCGTGCGCCGAGATCGCGGTCATGGGTCCAGCGGGCGCTGTCGAAATCCTTTATTCAAAGGAAATCGCCGCCTGCAAGACGGACGAGGAAAAGCTCGCATTGAAAGCCAAGCTCTCCGCCGAATACGCGGCGAAATTTGCCTCGCCATACCAAACCGCGTCGACCGGCTCGCTTGACGAGGTCATTGAGCCGGCCCAACTGCGCTACAAGGTGGTGCGCGCGCTGCGCTTCCTCAAGGAAAAGCGTATCCCCGGGTCCAACGAGAACCGCGGGAATATCCCGCTCTAGATGATATAAGCCTTTCCGCTACTCATCTGTGCCGGGTCTGAAGGATCCCGGCCCGACTATTGTATACTTAGCCTCGGATGATCAAGGCTCAGATCCTCGTCGTCGAAGACCAAGCCGCTACTGCGGAACTCATACTCGACGTGCTGCGCGCCGAGGGTTACGACGCGCAGACCGTCGACACGCTGGCCCTGGCGCGCGCACGGACCAAAAAAAACGTCCCCGAACTGATGATTTTGGATCGCAACTTGCCCGACGGCGACGGCGTCGATTTTCTGGCCGAGATTCGGGCCGATGAACGGTCGGCCTCCCTGCCGGTAATCATCCTGACCGCCAAAAAGGACGTCGCCGATAAAATCAGCGGCCTGCGCACCGGCGCGGACGATTACGTCGCCAAGCCCTTCAACACCGAGGAGCTGGTCGCGCGGGTAATGGCGCTTCTGCGCCGCACGGGCAAGGGGATCGAACCGGCGTCGCTCGAGGCCGCCGGCATCAAACTCGACCGCGATTCCCGAAAAACCTGGGTCGGACATAAGGAAATCCCGCTTTCCGCCAAGGAGTTTGACCTGCTTTGGTTCTTGATTGCGCGCAAAAACCGCGTGCTCACCCGGGATTTCCTGCTTCAACACGTCTGGGGCTACGACGCGGACATCGATATTCCCACGAAAGTAGTCGACGTGACACTTTCCCATCTGCGGCAAAAAGTAGGCGCGCCGGCTGACAAAATCACCGCGGTGCGCGGCTTCGGTTACCGTTTCGACGAGTAGTCGTCAATACTCCGGGCGCGCGACGGAAAATTCCAACGCATCACCCACCTTGAGCTTGCGTTTGGCCGCAGCACCCGCGGGAAGCTCGAGCACGTAAGCGCCGTAGCCGCCAGCCGACGCAACACGATTATCTGGCGTGTCGAGACGCGAAGCCGGAAGATTTTCTCGGATTACCGCGATTTTCTTGTCGAGGTCGATCCAGATCATGTCGAGGCTGACCAAGGTGTTTTTCATCCAGAAATTCAGCGTCATTGCCTGCGGGAAAACGAACAGCATGCCTGCGTCTTCCTTCATATGTGTGACGCACATCAGTCCCTTTTCCCGGGTCTTCGGCGTGTCGGCCACACTGACCGAGATCGTTTGTCCATCCGGAAAAGCCAACCTTACCCTTTTCAAGTTGTTCTGAGGGCGGCATTGCGCGACCGGCTTGGCGATGTGATCAGCGGCGTAAGCCGACACGGTCAGCAATAGGGCGAGGGCGGCGAATTTCATCGTCCGGCCTCCTGTGCTACCGCAGTGGCCTTCAATGAACGCGTGATCGCGCGCGCTTCGTCGGCCCAAGCCCGCGTTCCCCACGAACCCAAGCGGCCGTAGAGCATTCTGGCCGCGTCATGGAAAAATACGCCTTGCGCCGGCCCGTCCGCGTAAACGTCCGCGATCGCCCGACGCAAACGTCGACCGAACTCGCCGGGGCCGGCCGGATCTTTCTGGTGCAAGCCCCAATCGAAAATATTTCCCGGAACCAATTGCACGTCACCGCGTCGTGCGTAGCCGTGCCAGTCCTTGAGCATCGCGTCGAATTGGGCCTTGTCGGCCTCGTAGAACATCAACGCGTCCAAATCGACGCCGGCGTCGTTCATCATCACGGGATCCTGACCGTGGTTCCAACCCTTATCCCAAGTGAGAGTGAAGGCCCAGAGAGCCTTGTTATCGCCTAACCGGCGTTTGATGTCGCGCACGATTAGCGCAACGCGGTGGGCGCGCCACCATTGCCATGCATCAACGAAACCGCGGTCCTTGCGCATGATCTTCTTGCGCGCAAGCCAGGTCATACGCTCCGCCCGAGAAAGCTTCGTCCAAGTCGGTGGTAGCTCAAGTCCAGGCATTTCCGCGACGAAATCTTCGACTAATTCGTAGCCGCCCAGGGCGTTGCGGATATAATCGAGGCCAAGGAAGTCCACGTTAGGATCTTCGGCAAACGGCTTGAGCAGGCTCACCACATCGTCTACCCGTTTCGGCTCGCGGATGGACACTGCGCGCGTGATCTCCGGCTCGCCGTCCTTGATCTCGAGCGCGTATTCGTAGCCGGGAATTTTGACCGTGTTGGACATCGTCAGCGAAAACATCGCGTACGTACCGAATTGAAGCCCGCGTGCGTGGCATTCGCGGGCAACATTGTGAAGGCTTTTCAGATTCGTTTGGACCCACACCTCGCCGTCCTTAATTCCCGGGGATTGTCCGCCCAAGACCCAGAACGCGTCGGCGCCGATGTATTGCGCCCAATCCAGCAGTCCGCGCCAATCTTTCATTGAACCGTCCGGCGCCTTGACGCGCATCGATGCGAGGGGTGCTACGCTTTCCAAAGTCAACACGGAGAAGCCGCGCGCGATGCGGCGGGGCGTGCGTCGCGTTATCCGGAATCCTTGCGCCGCTACTCGCCCGCGAAGATCCTCGCGGCCCACTAGCGCCACCGCGTACTCCCCGGTCGGCGCATTCCAGGGAACGGGCCACCGCGCAACCCACGAGCCGATCCCCGCGCGCGTCAGCGTCATTTCCCGCACGCCACCGATCGTGGTGACGTCGACGCCAGCGCGGCGCACTACGACGCGCGGAGGCGCCGCTTGGAATTGGGAGTCGAGTATCGCGTCGCGCGTCGTCAGGCGCAGTTCGACGAAGTCGAAATGGAGGTAGTCCGAGCGGTCCGAGCGCAGGCGCACGTCGCGAGAATTCACCCACCACCAGCGCCACCCTCCGAAAACGAGCGCAAAAAAAATAAAAACGGCGAAGAAAAATTCGTTTCCGCGGCGGGTATTAGACATGTAAGAAGAGATTATACGACACGTGATCGCCAGGTGGACTGCATCGCCGAAGTTTTTTGATATACTGCGGTCGAGAAATCAGCTGCGAGCGGAGGCGGGGGATTATGGTAACCGGACTGGTGCTGGTGCGTCTGATGGCGGGAAAGGAAAAGACGGCTTTAACGCGGATCAAAGAGGTCAAGGGCGTCTCCCATGTCACCGCCGTATTCGGCCGCTGGGACCTCGTGCTTGACATCGAAACCGAGGACGTGACCACGCTCTCGAACGTCGTCGTGCGGGACATCCGCGCGATTTCCGGAGTTTTGTCGACCGAGAGCCTCGTCACAACCTCGATCTAGTGGACGAGCCCGTCCTCTCCGTCCGCGGCCTGCGGACGCACTTCATGACGTCGGAGAGGACCATCAAGGCCGTCGACGGCCTTTCCTACGATTTGGCCTCAGGAAAAACCCTCGCGGTCGTCGGCGAGTCTGGATCGGGAAAAAGCGTCCACGCGCTGTCCATCTTGGGACTGCTGCCTGATTCTCCTCGCCACTCTGTCGCGGGCGAGATCTTTTACCGAGGCCAGGACTTGCTTAAAATGCCGCTCGCGCAGTTGCGCGCAGTCCGTGGGAACCGCATCGCGATGATCTTCCAAGAACCGATGACCAGCCTCAACCCTGTGCTGCGCGTCGGCGAACAGATCTCGGAAGTCATCGTCCACCACCAAAAGAAGGCGAAAGCCGAAGCTTGGTCGCAGGCCGTCTCCCTACTCCACAAAGTAGGAATCCCCAACCCGGAAGAACGCGCGGAGGATTTTCCGCATCAGTTTTCCGGGGGCATGCGCCAGCGCGCGATGATCGCCATCGCGCTCGCCTGCTCACCTGACGTGCTGATCGCCGACGAGCCCACGACCGCGCTCGACGTCACCATCCAGGCTCAAATTCTCGAACTGATGAAGGGCCTGCAACGCGAGTTTGGTATGGCGATTGTCCTGATCACGCACAACATCGGGGTCGTCGCGGAAATGGCCGACGACGTCGTCGTGATGTACGCCGGACATCCGGTCGAGATTGCGTCCGTCGACGAGCTGTTCCACAGCCCAAAACACCCGTACACGCGCGGCCTCTTGGCCTCGGTGCCGTCGATTTACGAGCGCAAAGAGCGCTTAGCTGCGATTCCCGGCCAGCCTCCGGACCTGGCGGTCCGGACCGAGGGGTGCATATTCGCCCCGCGTTGCGTCGATGTGATGGACCGTTGCCGACACGAAGACCCTCCCGATTTCCAACTCCCCAGGGGACGCATTTCGCATTGCTGGCTTGCAGAAAAAGAAGCCGTCACGTGGCGCCGATGACCGAAGCCCCACTGCTCGAGGTCCGCGGACTCAAAAAACATTTCATTGAAGGCCGCGGCTTTTTTGGCGGCAAAGCCACGGTCAAGGCCGTCGACGGCGTGTCGTTTTCGGTGATGCCCCAGGAAAGCTTTGCGTTGGTCGGAGAGTCCGGCTGCGGCAAGTCCACGCTAGGCAAGCTCGCCCTCGCGTTGGAAAAACCTACCACCGGTCAGGTCTTTTTCGACGGACGTGACATGTCCGGCCTAACTTCCAAGGAATTGCGCGCTGTCAGGTCCCAAATTCAAGTCATTTTCCAGGACCCCTACTCTAGCCTCAATCCGCGCATGACAGTGTCGGAGATCCTCACCGAGCCCTGGATCATTCACGGCCGCTATAAAGACCGCAAAGAGCGCGCGCTTAAGCTCGCCAAGCTGATGGACGATTGCGGCATCGCGAAATCCTATCAATCGCGCCATGCGCACGAATTCTCGGGAGGACAACGCCAGCGCATCGGCATCGCGCGGGCGTTGGCGCTTGATCCGCGA
Source organism: Elusimicrobiota bacterium (assembly GCA_031423795.1). Lineage (GTDB taxonomy): Bacteria > Elusimicrobiota > Elusimicrobia > UBA1565 > UBA9628 > GWA2-66-18. The sequence continues at coordinate 38,647 of JANPGH010000043.1, forward strand.
TTGATCGTCGCTGACGAGCCGGTGTCGGCACTCGATGTGTCGATCCAGGCCCAGATTCTGAACCTTCTCAAGGACCTCCAAACGCAGCGCAAGCTCGCCTATTTATTCATTTCCCATGATTTTTCCGTCGTCCGACACCTCTGTTCGCGCGTGGCGGTGATGTATTTGGGCCGCGTGGTGGAAACTGCTGATACGGAAGCACTGTTCCGAGACCCTCAACACCCATACACCGAGGCCTTGCTGTCGGCGGTTCCCGTTCCCGATCCCGCCATCGTGCAACGACGGCATAGGATACTGCTCTCCGGGGACGTGCCCAGTCCCCTGCACCCGCCTTCCGGCTGCCATTTCCATCCCCGCTGCCACTACGTTCAGGATTCCTGCCGGGTGAATGATCCCGCGCTGCTGCCCATACGCCTTGGCCAATCCGTCGCGTGTCCGATACTGCCCTTCAAAGACAAACGCAGCGCCGCCGCACTCATCGCCTCCCCGGAGGTCTAATGAACGCCAGTCACAAGCCTTATGTCCCGGACTCCGCGCACATGGCCGAGTTGACGTGGCCTGCGCTCGTCGTCGGCGCACTGCTCGGAATCATTTTCGGGGCGTCTTCACTGTACCTGGTCCTGAAAGTGGGCATGACCGTCTCCGCTTCGATTCCGATCGCGGTCTTGTCGATCACGCTGTTTCGGCTCTTCTCGCGTCTGACCGGCGCACGCCAGGCGACGATACTTGAAAACAACATCGTGCAAACCGTGGGGTCCGCGGGAGAATCCATCGCGTTCGGGGTCGGGGTGACCATGCCGGCGCTGATGATCCTGGGCTATGAGATGGACGCGGCGCGAGTATTGGTAGTCGCGTCGCTCGGCGGGCTGCTCGGGGTGTTGATGATGATTCCACTGCGCCGCGCGTTCATAGTCAAGCAGCACGGCACGCTCGCTTATCCCGAAGGCACGGCCTGCGCGGACGTTTTGATCGTAGGCGAACAGGGGGGATCAAGTGCCGCGACGGTCTTCACCGGATTTGGGGTTTCGGCGGCGTACAAGATCCTGATGAATGGCCTGCGCCTGTGGAACGACACGCCAACTAGGCTTCTTCGATTTTTTAAAGGGGCGACCATCAGCGCCGAAGTCGCGCCGGAATTATTGGGGGTCGGCTACATCATCGGTACCAGGATTTCTTGCGTGATGTTCGCCGGCGGTGCATTGGCATCGTGGGTACTTATCCCGGCAATCAAACTCTTCGGAGACGGTCTAGCCGCGCCCTTGTTTCCCGCCGCGAAATTGATTCACGACATGTCGCCTGCGGAGATCTGGAAGTCCTACGTCCTCTATATCGGCGCCGGCGCCGTCGCGGCGGGGGGAATTATTTCGCTGTTCCAGGCTCTCCCCACGATATTTTCGTCACTTAAGTCCGGCGTGATCGACATCTTCGCGGCCCACCGGCCGCGATCTAAAAGCGCGCTGCAGGCGCGCACCGAAGACGACCTGCCGAATTGGGTGGTCGTGGCGGGAAGTGCTGCGCTCGTCGCGGCTATAGCCGCGACTCCGAGTCTCGGCCTCGGCTTCGGCGTGAAGGGCCTCATTGGCGCTGTGTTGATCGTTTTCTTCGGCTTCATGTTTGTGACCGTGTCCTCGCGCCTCACCGGCGAAATCGGCTCATCGTCCAATCCGATCTCGGGCATGACTGTCGCGACCCTGCTGCTGACCTGCCTGGTTTTCGTCTTGATGAGCAAATTGGACCCGACTGGCAATTGGGTGGGCAAAGGGGCCCGCCTGACCGCTCTTTCGGTCGCGGCCATAGTTTGCATAGCGGCCTCGAACGGAGGCACGACTTCCCAAGACTTGAAAACCGGCTTTCTAGTTGGAGCGACCCCACGGGCCCAGCAATTAGGCCTTCTGGTCGGTGCGCTCAGCTCGGCCCTCGTCATCGGAATGACCCTGCTGCTGCTCAACAACGCCAGTACCGTGTACGCCAGACGCGATTATTCTGCTATAAACGCCCCCGTTACAGAGCTCACTACGTCTGAGCACCTTTCCGGGCCAGACGCGGCTTTCGACTCAGGGCTATACAAAGTTTGGACCGTCGGCGAAGGGGACGTGCCGGGCCTACCTCAGGGGAAGTACTTGGTCGACGAGGGTGGATCCATCAAATACCTCGTCGATCCGGGAATTAATGGCGTCGAAACCAAACGGATGGACGGCAGCACGGTGCTCAAGTACAGCGCCCCGAAAGCGCGCTTGATGTCACTAATCATCGACGGCATCTTAACCAACAAGCTCCCCTGGGAATTGGTTTTGCTCGGCGTGGGAATCGCCCTGGTCCTGGAGCTCTGCTCGGTGCCATCGCTGCCGTTCGCGGTCGGAGTGTACCTGCCGTTCTCGACCTCCGCGCCGATTTTCATCGGCGGGCTGGTGCGTTGGGCCGCCGACGCGTGGACTCACAAAAGCGCAGCCGAAGGCGACAGAAGTCCCGGCGTGTTATTCTCCTCGGGCTACATCGGAGGGGGCGCGATCGCGGGGATCGCAATTGCGCTCATGAGTTTGAGCCCCGCATTTTCGCGGGCGACCGATTTCAGCGCCTCGTTTGCACGGCTGGCGCATAGCGACCTGACGTCGGTTCTGGCCTTTGCCGGGCTAATCGCTCTCCTCTTGGTGGTCGGGGGAGAAAAATGGCCGATGTACCGGTCGCCGAATAAATAGCGGCGGGGAGTCAGGGATGCTAGAATAGGGCCATGCTCAAATACTGCCTTTGCGCCATTCTCACCGCCTGGGCTTTCTCCGCCTCCGTCTCAGCCGCCCCGAAACATCCCGACACTTTCACCTATTTAACGATTTCGGACTCGGACAGCCTCGATCCAGCGTGGTCATACGACGTGTCCAGCCATGCAATCATCTTAAATGTCTATGAGCCATTGTTCACGTATGACCACGGCTCGACCGAAAAGATCCTCCCACTCCTCGCGGAAAAAGTGCCCACGCGGGAAAACGGCTTGATCTCGGCCGATGGTCGCACCTACACGATTGCGCTGCGCGCCGGAGTGAAATTTCATGACGGAAGTCCGATGACGCCGGAAGACGCCCGATACTCAATCATCCGTTTCATGCTGGCCGATCGCGCAGGGGGGCCTTCGTCGCTGCTCCTCGAGCCATTGGTAGGTTACAGCGCGACCCGCGACGACAAAGGCACGATCAATCCCAAGGTCTGGGAAGACGCCAATCGCGCGGTCAGCGTGCAAGGGACAAATCTGATCCTGCGCCTGCCCCGTCCCTACGCGCCGCTTTTGTCCATCTTAGCGATGTGGGCGCCAGTCGTGTCTAAAACTTGGGCGGCCAAGAACGGAGACTGGGACGGAACCGAGGCAACATGGACGCGACTGAATAACTTCAGAAAGGAATCCTCGCCATTTTTCGAGCGCGCCAATGGCACCGGACCCTTTAAGCTTGAGCGCTGGGATCGCAAGACAAAAGAATTCATCCTCACCCGCAACGATAATTATTGGCGCTCCCCAGCGCGCCTCAAGAACATCGTGGTCAAGGGCGTCAACGAGTTCGGCACCCGCAAACTGATGCTGGAGGCCGGGGACGCCGACGCCATCTACGCCGACCGGCCGCTGCTGACCCAGGTGAAAAATCTACCCGGCGTGAAAATCATCGACGATTTGCCGACCCTGGAAATGAATCCGATGGTTTTCTTTACCTATCACATAAACACGGTCGGCAATGCGTTCGTGGGCTCGGGAGCTTTGGACGGCAACGGAATTCCGCCGGATTTTTTCAGCGATAAGGACGTGCGCAAAGCCTTCGCCTACTCGTTCGATTATCGCGGTTACATCAACGATGTGATGCGCGGCAAGGGCACGCAGGCGCGCGGCGCTATCCCTAAGGCCCTGCTGGGCTATGCTCCCAATCAACCCGTCTACTCCCTGGACTCCAAAAAAGCCGCGGAACATCTCAAAACGGCGTGGGGGGGGAAGGTTTGGGAGAAGGGGTTCAGTTTCACACTTGCCTTCAACGCGGGCAATTTACAGCGGCAGACTGTGTCCCAGATCTTAAAGCGAAACGTCGAAGCTCTAAACCCGAAATTCAAGATCGACGTGCGTGGCGTGGAGTGGCCAACCTTCCTGGACGCGCAGAAGGACTCCAAGCTGCCTATTTTCATAATGGGCTGGAACGCCGACTTTCCCGACCCACACAATTTTGCCTTTCCGATCCTGCATTCACTTGGGCAGTTCCCTAAATACCAAAAATTCTCGAATCCAGAAATGGACCGCCTGGTCGAGCAGGCCAACCAAACGACGGATATTGCGCAGCGCAAGCGTCTCTACGAACAGCTTCAGGCATTGGAGTACGAAGAAGTCCCGTGCTTGGTCCTCATCGACATGGTCGTTTATCGGACGCAACGCGACTGGGTCAAAGGTTGGTACTGGGATCCGATCTTCCCTGACGGCCCCTATAGTAGTTACTACTACCCGCTTACCAAGGAATGACGGATTGCTGAGATACATTCTCAAGCGCCTCGCTTTCCTCCCTGTCGTGATGTTCGGCGTCACACTCCTGCTCTTCATTTGCCTCCAAACCCTTTCTCCGGCGATGCGTGCCTCGCTATACGTCAAGGATCCCCGCCAACTCGCGCAGCTTGACGCCGTCATTGAGAAATACGGACTGAACAAGCCGGTGTACGTCCAATACGGCATTTGGCTTAGGCAGGTCGCCCACGGCGACTTGGGCTACTCGGAGACGGCGAAAATGCCAGTGGCGGAAGCGATAAGGTCTTTTCTGCCCGCGACAATAGAATTGACAGTGCTGGCGTTTTTCCCGATCCTGTTTGTCGGAGTGACCTTCGGGGTCCTGTCTGCAGTTTACCGCGATCGGCTGATCGATCACGTGACGAGATTCGTCGCGATCACCGGGTATTCTCTACCCAGCTTCGTGCTGGGACTTATCTTGCTCATGATTTTTTATGGACGTCTTCATTGGCTGCCCCCAGGAAGATACACACTAGATTCCGATATGTTGATCCATGGCGATCGCTTCCGACATTGGTCGGGACTGCTCACGCTGGACTGCGCGCTCAACCGCCAATGGTCGGCCGCCCTCGATGTCGCCAAGCACATGGTCCTTCCGGCGTGCACGTTGCTGTACATCTCGGTCGCGTTGCTTCTGCGCATCACGCGTTCGGCGATGCTCGAGGAGCTGGGCCGCGACTACGTGCGCACCGCGCGCGCCAAGGGTCTTCCGGAAAGCGTCGTCGTGCGAAAGCACGCATTGGCCAACGTGCTAATTCCCATCGTCACCTTGTCCAGCCTGCTCTTCGTCGGTCTCCTTGGCGGTGTCGTCATCACCGAAACGGTCTTCGATTTTCCGGGGATCGGACGCTGGGGCGTGCAGGCCGCGCAACAGCTCGACGTCCCGGGGGTGCTGGGGTCGACGATGCTGGCCGCCTTCCTCTTCGTTTTAGCGAACCTGCTTTCGGACGTCCTTTACGCCCTCGTCGATCCTCGTATACGGGTCGGAGCCTGACCGGTGGATCGCCTACGACGCATCTTCAAATTGCTGCGCCAGCGGCCGATGTCGATGCTCGGCACCGCGATTATTGCAACGTTTGTGGCGATCGCAGCACTGGCACCCGTTCTGGCTCCACCGGAAGCCGGGACTCGCGACAACTACCAGATCCCGCAGTCTGGCTACAGTTCCGATCCTGTGCGGCCGTCGCGCGAACACTGGTTTGGCACGACTGAACAGCAGTACGACTTGTATTATGGGATGGTGTGGGGGGCACGCACAGCATTCAAGGTCGCCCTGAGGGTCGTCGGGGTCTCGGTGTTTGTCGGGGTGCTTCTCGGCGGCATCGCTGGTTTTTACGGCGGATGGGTGGACGAGATCTTGATGCGAATGACCGACGTCGTGCTGGCCTTCCCCGACCTAGTACTCGCCGTCGTCATCGTTGCCATTTACGGCCCCAGCCTCGAACATGTGATGTGGGCGGTGATGTTTGTTTCGTGGCCTTCGTATGCCCGGCTGATGCGCGGCGACGTGCTCTCGATCAAGGAACGCGAATTCGTGGTCGCCGCGCGGGCGCTGGGCGCGTCTGACGCGCGCATTCTCTTTCGCCATATCATCCCGAATGCCCTCTATCCCGTCTTGATCGTCGCCTCCTTGTCGACGGGATCCGTTGTCATCACTGCCGCCGCGCTCTCATTTTTGGGGCTCGGCGCTCCCGTCGGATACGCCGATTGGGGACAATTAATCTCGTTGTCGCGCAATTGGATCATGGGCTCTTCCGGAAATCCGTTTGAGTACTGGCACACGGTTTTTATCCCCGGCGCCACGATTTTCCTATTCGTGCTGGGATGGAACCTCCTCGGCGACGCGGTGCGCGACATCCTTGATCCTCTCCAAGACTAAAATGCCCACGCTTAATGGACTCCTCGACCGCGCCGCCCAAGAGGGGGGCTCGCGCACTTTCCTCGTCCACGAAGGCCGGCGCCTCAACTTCAGCGAAGTCCACGCGCAAGTATTGGAAGTCGCCGAAGGGTTAAAGCGTTGGGGTGTTGGCAAAGGCGACCGTGTCGCGATCGTTCACCGCAATGCTCCCGAGTTCGTGATCACGTATTACGCGCTTTCACGCCTGGGAGCCATCGCCGTTCCAATCAATTTCATGGTGCACAAAGCCGCCGAGCTTGCCTACATGCTCCACGATTGCAGCGCGGTCGGCGTCGTTACGCAACGCGAATTTTTGCCCGGCCTATTAGAAGCTTCCGGCAAATGCCCGGCGCTTGCCGCGTTGTGGGTGACAGACTTCCAGGCCTCGGTTAATGCGTCTCGGCTGGTCCAAAACTTCGAAAACATTCGTCATTCACCTCCGACTGGATGGCGGACAGATCCGGTCAATGACGCCGACATCGCGGCCATTCTATACACATCTGGCACGACCGGATTCCCGAAGGGCGTAATGTTGACCCACCGCAATCTGGTCACGAACTGCGAAAGCTCGATCAAAAGCATCGAGCTGACGCGCCGCGACATCACGCTGTGTATTTTGCCGATGTTCCATAGTTTCGCTTGGACCGCGCTGGTCTTGACGGCGACGCGACTGACCCTTCGGCTGGTCATCTCCTCGTCGATTGCCCCCGCAAAACCATGGCTCAAAGCGATGGGCGCGCAAGGTGTGACATTGTTTGCCGCGGTGCCCCAAGTTTATGCCGCGCTCAGCCGCGAGGCGCGCCGATCGAAAGCGCGTTGGTTCCTGAAATTTTGGGCGTTCCGGAAAGTCCATATCGCCGTTTCCGGGGCCGCACCATTGCCGGCGTCAGTCGCTGAGGAGTTCTCGCGCGCGATTGGCATCGACATCGTCGAGGGGTGGGGACTCACCGAAACCAGCCCCGTCGCCACAATCACACCTCCCCACGCGATACGCTACGGCTACGTCGGTGTACCGATCGACGGTTGTGCGCTTAAAATCATCGACGAAAATGAGGCCGAAGTCCCTCTGGGACAAACAGGTGAGATCTGCGTCAAGGGTGAGAACGTGATGAAGGGCTATTGGAACCATCCCGACGCGACGCGCGCGGCCTTCACTCAAGACGGCTGGCTGAAAACCGGCGACGTCGGCCTCGTCGACTCCACCGGCGCTCTCGCGATTCGAGACCGCATCAAGGACATGATCATCGTCAAAGGCCTTAAGGTTTTCTCGGCGCAAGTAGAGGGGGTCATCGCGCAGTACCCTGATGTCGCCGAGGCGGCGATCATCGGGGTGCCCAACGAGGACGGCGACGAAATCATCAAGGCTTTCGTCGTCCTGAAAAAAGATGTCACTGCGGACAAGGGCGCGCTGCTCCATTTTTTCAAGGAAAAATTAGACCCTTATAAACGTCCCCGCGATGTCGAGTTCGTCGAAGCTCTTCCCAAGAACGCGTTGCACAAAGTATTAAAACGCGAACTACGTGAACGGGAACTTGCCCGACGCGGGGCCAGCACCGTCGTATGAGCGAACGCGGCCGCGTGCGTCTTCCTTCCGCAATCCGCAAGTCGTTGATTCAAATCGCGCGCCTCAAGCATCCATCGCCGGTCTATTTGGTGGGGGGGGCGCTGCGCGACGCAGCACTCGGCCGTTCGATCGCGGATCTTGATCTCTGTGGGCGCGATGCGCGCGGATTGGCGGCGAAGGTCGCCCGACAATTCAAAGGCACGCTGATCACGCTGGATCCGCAAAATGGCGTTTACCGGATAATCTTGCCGTCGAGCCAAGGACAGACGCTCAAACAAATCGATTGCGCCGAGATCTTGGGCCGGGATATCGGCGAAGACCTCACCCGCCGCGACTTCACGGTCAACGCGATGGCGCTCGAATTGGGTGTGACGCTTCCGGCGACATTGACCGAGCGCGAGTTCATTGATCCACGGCACGGCCTCTCCGATATTCGCCGACGAATTTTATGCGTCGAAACCGACGCTCCGTTCGTCGATGATCCCCTTCGACTGCTGAGGGCATTTCGCATCGCCGCACAAACCGGTATGTCGATCACCGCGCCGACCAAGCGAATGATTAAAAAGCATCGCCAGCTGATTGCGCAACCTGCCGGAGAAAGGGTGCAATCCGAACTTCTCGCTCTTCTGGCAACCCCTGATGCAGCGCAACGACTGAAGGAGATGGACGAATGCGGACTTCTGACCGCTCTTTTCGAACCCTTGGAATCCGCCCGTCAGTGCGCGCAAGATTATTATGGGACTGGGGGCGTGCTCAAACACACGCTCACGGTCTGCTCGCGTCTCGAGTTTTTGCTCGTGAATTTCGCGAAAATTTATCCCGATTTGGCACGTTCGTTTTCGAAATGGTTGGAAGAGCGCGCGTCCGGAGGGGGGGTTCCGGAACGCGCGGTGCTGATGCTCGCCGCCCTCCTCCATGACGTGGCCAAACCAGAAACGGCGCGCATGATCGACGGTCGCTTGCGATTTTTCGAGCATGACACGATCGGCGGAACTCGGTCCATCGAGATGTTGCGTGCGCTCAAGTTCTCGCGTGAACACATCGAAACCGTATCCGAATTGGTCAAGCATCATCTACGCCCCGGCCATCTCGCCTCCGGGGGTCCCGTGACGGACAAGGCCGCCTATCGCCTCTTCCGCGACCTTGGTCCACGCGCCCCAGGTCTTCTCGTCATGTGCTGGAGCGACCATGCCAGTTACATGCCGGAAGCGCGCCTACGCCGATTGCTGAGCGCCTCTTGCGCAAAGGCACCACGGCGCGACCTAACGCAACTGCGGCCCGCAGAAGTCCGCAAGACCGTCCACCATTTGCAAGTCGTATCGCAACTGCTGCGCCGCTACTTCGACGCCGATCATGCGCCAATTCCAACACGCTTGCTCGATGGGAAAGATGTCATGAAGACGCTCAAGCTCGCTGCGGGACCGAAAGTGGGGGAGATCTTGGAACTCTTGCGCGAGGCACAGGCAGAAGGCAAGGTTCAGGATCGACTCCAAGCCATTGCTTTCATTTCTCGTCTGAAATAACGTCGCCGTGCCCGCCATTACCCGAGGATTTGATATCCTTGATCCCATGTTCGGATTGCGCACTTACGCGACGGAGGTCGCCGGCACGTTCGCGCTTACGTTGGCGGGAACGGGTGCTGCCTGCATGGACGTCGCCTCCGGCGGCCGCATCGGCGTGATCGGCATAGCACTGGCTTACGGCGCCGCGACGACAGCGGCACTGTACGCATTTCCTGGGCGCCCGTCCCGTTTTAATACGGCGCTGACCGCGGCCGATCTGCTCGCTCGTCGCGAGGAATTACTCCGTTCAATCCTGCTTTTGGGCACGCAATTGCTCGGGGCTGCCTGCGCGGGCCTATTCCTTCGCGCCGTATTGGCCGCTGGCAAACCCGAACTTCTTGCCGCGCCGACGTTTCTGGGTGCGTGCGCTCCCGTGGGCATCGGCTATCGCGCCGCGACTCTCGTGGAAGCCGTGCTCACATTCTTCCTGGCCTGTACTGCCGCCGCGAGCCTTTCTCGGCGCCGCCGTTCAATCGCGCCGATCGCAGTAGGCGCGACCACGTTGTTCGGCGCTCTGGTCGGCGGACCGTTGACGGGTGGGGCGATGAATCCCGCTCGCGCTTTCGGCCCCGCGATCGCCACCGGTGCATGGATGTTCCATTATGTTTATTGGGTCGGCCCGATCGCCGGCGCGACCCTGGCCGCTTTCGTCGCACCCTATCTTGTGACCGAGGAGAACCTCCCATGATCGCCGTGACCCCGCTTGCGCTGAAATCCCTCGTCGAATCGCATTCTGACCTCGCCATTTTCGCTGCCGAAGGCTCCGGGATGACTGGCGTCAAGGCGCTGCCGGCCAAAGACAAGCTTTTTCTGGCGACGCAATTGAAAGAAGAAGGCTTCAAGGGCGCCGCCATGGAAATCGCCCGCGTCGACATGATCATCTTCGGCAAACACCGCCGCGTGTTCGTGGTGGGTTTGGGCTCGAAAAAAACCGCTGGAGCTGAACAGTTCCGCCGCGCCGCCGGCACGCTACTGGGTACAGTCCGGGCCAAACGCTCCTCGGTAGCGGTGCTGTGCTCCGATCATGTCCAGGCGATCGCCGAGGGCCTGACGTTGGCTTCGTACAAGTACGAGGAATATAAAAAGGGCGACGAGGAAAAGCTCAAGACCCTCCACTTGATCGTTCAAGACGCGGGATCTCGGACGACGATTGAGAAAACTCTTGCGAAAGTCGCACTTTATGCCGAGGCCGTCGCGCTGGCGCGCGATCTTGTTAACCGCGGACCATCCGACAAAACTCCGAAGAATCTGGCGGAGCTCGCGCAAACGTTCTCCGGCTCGGGAGTGAAGGTCGAGGTCATCGACGCGGCAAAGGCGCACAAGCTCGGAATGGGATCGTTCCTCGGTGTGGCGCGCGGCTCGACGCAGCCGCCCGCGATGGTGCACATGGTTTACAAGCCGAAGGCTGGCGCCAAAAAGCGCGTGGCTTTGGTCGGCAAGGGCGTGACTTTCGATTCGGGCGGACTGTCCTTGAAGCCCGCCGCTTCCATGGAGGACATGAAATGCGACATGGCCGGCGCCGCCTCGGTGCTCGCCGTGTTCAAGGTCATCGCGCGCATCTCGCCCAAGGCCGAAGTTCACGGAATCTTCGCCGCCACTTACAACATGCCCGGACCCGACGCGTACAAACCGGGCGACGTGCTGCGCGCGATGAACGGCAAAACCATCGAGATTTGGAACACGGACGCGGAGGGACGGCTGATCCTGGCCGATGCGCTGTGCCTGGCGGTCGAGCAGAAGCCGGACATGATCCTCGACATGGCGACTTTGACGGGGGCGGTGGTGGCCGCCCTCGGATCCAAAGTCGCCGGCTTGATGGGCAATGACCGTCGCGTGATCCAGTCCGTCATCGCCGCCGGAAAGCGCGCCGATGAGTCGTATTGCGAACTACCCCTTGTCGAGGATTACAAGGAGTGCATCAAGGGCAACATCGCGGAGTTGTTGAACATCAGCAAGGTCCGTGGCGAGGCTGGCTCCATCATAGGTGGATTGTTTCTTCAGGAATTCGTCAGCGATATCCCCTGGGCCCACCTCGATATCGCGGGAACGGCTTTCTCTTCTGGGGACTACAACAGCTACACGCCGAAAGGTGCGACCGGAGCGCCGGTGCGCACTTTGCTGGAATGGCTGGGAGCCCTATGACGCGGATTAAATCGCTGCCTTTGCAGAAACACCTCACGCCCGAAGCGCCTCTCAAGCGTACGGAATCCCACATGGTCGACATCCTCGCCGATCTCGGCGAGGATCCTAAACGAGAAGGCCTCCTGCGCACGCCCCACCGTGTGGCCAAGGCTTTGCGGGAACTGACCAGCGGCTACCGCGTCGACGTCGACGCCCTGATAAACAACGCGTTGTTCAGCGAGAGTTACAACGAAATGGTGCTAGTGCGCGACATCTCCTTTTACTCGCTATGTGAGCATCACATGCTGCCGTTTTTCGGCCGCGCCCATGTCGCCTATCTTCCCGACAAGAAAATCGTCGGGCTTTCGAAAATTCCAAAAATTGTGGAAGTTTTCGCGCGGCGGCTCCAGGTTCAAGAGCGCCTAACACTCCAGGTGGCCAATACTCTCCAGGAAAAGCTGAAGCCTCGCGGCGTCGCCGTGGTCTTCGAGGCTCGTCATTTATGCATGGAGATGCGCGGCGCGGAAAGTCACAATTCGCCGACGACGACATCGTGTATGCTGGGAACGTTCCAGAGCGACGCGCGCACTCGCAAAGAATTCCTGGAGCTGATTCGCGCCAAGCCGGTCTAACCCTTCGCTACTTGGGGACCCACATCCCTGAGATCATCCCGACGAAAACTATCTCGCCGTCCTTCGGACCTCCCGAAAATTGCATTTCGACGCGGGTGAGAATTTTATTCCTGCGGAAATAGCCATCTTCGTCGAAAGTTCCCTGGCAAAGTAAGCGGTCTCCGGCGTGTACCGATTTGAGGAACTTGCCCTCTCGGATCTCGGTAAAAAAACCGACGAGGTGATTGATTTCTTCGCGTGAAATTTCCTGCGACATCAGCCAAATGCACCAGGCAACACTGCCGATTTGGGCGGCCATCTCGATGAGCTTGAAGGGGGGAACCAACGCACTGTCGGCGCGATAGCCGCGACAATCCTCGGTGGTCCACGTGTATCCGCCGAGTATGTGCTCTGCGTCAATTTCCAAAATCGAGTCGACAAATCGCATCGGCCTTTGCTGTGGCACCAAGGCCAGGACTTGCTCGGGCGTGAGCACGGTCACACGCCGACCTTAACGCGCGTCTTCAGCTTGCCGCCGAAGCCCATCTCGGACTGGCACGGATAATCGGAGTAGCGGATATTCTTGTGACAGCCGACGTTTGCGTTCGTCATGCACAGGATCGGACGTCCGTCGGCGAACACCCAGGCATCGGCGCGAACGAACACGTCCCCCAATTCGCCGGCCCGCACGGTTTTGACTATCTTGAGCTCGCAGCGCACCTCACGGTCTGTCGGCAGAACGTGGCCGAAGACCTCGACACGTTCATATCCCAGCGCCCGTCCCGTGCCTTGGCTGCCGCCCCATGCGTGGAAAACACCCGTCAGCTGCCAGATCGCGTCAATCGACAGCGCCGTCGGCTTGACGCCGGGAGTCATTGGGTAATACCAATCGAGCGGACTATTGAGGCGTGCAGCAACAATCTCGCCTTCTCCAGAGTCGATGGATCCCTCGATTCGCTCGATCGAGCCGACTTCCAACATCTGCTCACAGGGCAATAACGCCAATTCGCCTGGTGCGTCTGCGACGAGGTTGCCACGCGAAAGGGCTAACACCTCGGCGTGCGACAGAGATTTTTTGGCGCGAAATTCCTCATAACTGATCGGGGCCAGGAGCGGTGCACTGGGCACCTGCCGCGGGGCCTTCGGCGCGACCGGGGGTGCTTCCCAGAATGCGCTGCCGATTTGCGCCGATTCGATCGTATACACCGTCGTTTCGTCAACCGCGACCGACGCTTTGGCGGTGACCAGCACGTCGTCTCCCGAAGCTTCGATCGCGGAAATTTCGACGCGATACACAATCCGCTTGTCGTGAGGTCGGATCTGTCCAAAGAAGGACACATTTTCCATGCCGAGGGGGAGTTCGCATCCCGGCAACCCTCTCCATGCCGCGAAGAACTTAAGGCATTGCCATACGGCGTCGACGCCCCAACACCCCGGCATCACCGGATCGCCGAGAAAATGGCACCCGTAAAACCAATCGTCGACGTGATTGTCGCGCTCCGCCTCGATCATGCCCGTTCCCGACGCTTCGTCCCACTCCAAACGGGTGACCTGATGAAACGGGAGCAGTTGCCAGCCGGAAATCCCGGGAAGCCGTGCCGGTGCGTCGTCGATGAGGCGGTTTTGCGAAAAAGCGACGACTTGATCGCGGTCGAACTGTTTTTGCCGACGGAATTCGTCGAACTTCACCCGTCTATGTTACTAAGAATAAGGCCCCGGCATTTGGCCGGGGCCCATTCCTAATGAAACGAAGCTATATTACTTTGGCAACGTCCGGTGAGTGCCGTCACAAAACGGCTTGTTCTTTGACTGTCGGCAACCGCACCAAGCTACTTTTTTGGCCTCGGTGATCTCGACAATAATCGGCGACTTGCCCAAAGATTTGTGCGTGCCGTCGCAATAGGGCTGATTTTTCGACTCGCCGCACGCGCACCACGCTTTCTTTCCAGGCTGCTCCTCTTTGACATGAGGAAAGTTTTGGATGCCAGACATAGGCTTGTTCTCCTAAACCGTCTTGCCGACTTTTGGAACGTGGAAGAGCATCACATACACGCCCGCCAGGGCCAACGCGACGAGCACGCCGAAACGCAGATAACTAAATCCGATCCCCGCGTGACTAGCGCCGAGCATCCCGACGAGCATCGGACCGGAAAGGTAGGTGTTAATGCGCGAGAATTTACCTGCGCGCGCACGCACGGGGCCGGCCGCATCACCAGTGATTTTGCCCGACAACAACCCTTTTTGCGCCGGCCAAATTACAAACCACACGTTGAACCACATGATCAAGCCGAACAACATGCCCCACATGATCCAACGCGCTCGGTCGGAAAGCCCGCCTTCCATGCCCTGCATCAAGGCGTTCATGCCGAATCCGAATCCAGGCGTGTAGAGGTAGATAACCGTAAACAAAACCAGCCCCGACAAGAACGTCGTCATCGCTCCCCAACGGAACCACCACAGAGCACGGGGCATCAATTGCGGATTGACCGCCTTCTTAGTCGCGTCGTCCAAGACCGCCTGCACCTGTGTGTTGACGAAATTAAAAAAATACAACATGCCGATCCAGGTAATGCCGGCGATCACATGAAGCCAACGAAACGCGAATTCTAATTTAGGCATGAAATTCCTCCTGTGGCTGATGTAAATCTGTGGCAATCTATCGGATTTGCGCGTCCCTGTCAAACGTTAGGCTGCCCGAGAAAAGTCTTGAGAGTCTTCGTGGATAACGCTAAAATGAAAACTGCGTTCCAACGCGGGCGTAGTTCAATGGTAGAACGGAAGCTTCCCAAGCTTCATACGTGGGTTCGATTCCCATCGCCCGCTCCAATTTCCACCACTCGATGAAGAAAAAGAAAGTATCGCCTAAAAAAACCTCGGAGTTAACCGAAGTTAAGTTTTGGGCCTTGATTGACCGGTCCGTCCGCGAAAGCAAAAAGAACCCGGAAAAATTCGCCGCGGTCCTCACCGAGAAACTTAAAAAAACGTCGCCGCAGAAAATCATCCAATTCGACGATTATTTGAGCCAGAAAATAGTGGAATTGTATTCCGACGGACATTGGGAAGCCGCTGAAGAGATAACTGGGGATTCCATATCCGACGACGGGTTTGAGTATTTCAGGGCTTGGGTGGTGGGTCAAGGCAAAAAGGTTTTTGAAGCCGCCCTGGAAAATCCCTCCAGCCTGTTGTCGCACGGCAAGGTCAAGAGCGTCAAAGAAGCGGAATTGGAAGACTTACTTTATGTCGCCCAAATGGCCTATGAATCGAAGACTAAAAAGGACTGGTTAGACCGACCCTCCTATAAGATAAACCCCGTGACCCCGGCCAAGAAATCGGCCGCTCACGGGCCGGTCAAGAAGTCTGATTTCATCAAAGCCGTTAAAAGCGGCAAAACCGACGCGGTTGGCGACTTGATCAAGCGTGGCGCCGATGTCAACGTCAAGAGCAACGACGGTTGGACCGCACTCATGTGCACGCACCTCGTGGATATTGCGCGTCTGTTGATAGAGAACGGAGCCGATATTCATGCTCGCGGCTCCGAAGACCAAACACCTTTAATTCACGCTTGCCGTTATGGCTATACCCCGATAGCGCGTTTGCTTATCGAAAAAGGTGCCGTTATTGACGCGCGCAATAAAGAGGGCTACACAGCGCTGATTGAGGCCGCGCTTAACGGCTGCGCCAACGCCGCCCTCCTATTGATTGAAAGCGGAGCAAATTTGAATCTCAGAAACGAATCCGGTTGTACCGCGCTGATTTACGCGAGCATGAATGGCTACACGGAAATCGTCCGCCTTCTTCTTGAAAAGGGCGCTGATCCTAATATGAAAGGCGACGGAGGCAGGACTGCGCTATTGGACGCGTCACGTAACGGATACGCGCCAGTGGTCGAATTGCTTAACGAGCACCGCAAACGGCAACAATCCCAATGAAATATTTCGAACCGTACCGGATGTACGAGGTCACCTCGGGCGAGTGGGGCAGCGGCAGCGACACCCGCAGCTATTTTTTTTATTACGGCTTCGTCGCTTGCCTCGGGATCGACGACGTCGACGGGATCGAGAAGGCCCTCGGACAGAAAATCCGGGATCTCGTCGATAATTCCCGGCGCAACGCGGAGGTCGAGGCGGCCGACAAAGAGCGGTCGGCGCGACAGTCCTCTTCCAGCGTCATTCGTCCCGAGGACCGCCAGATCCGGACGCCGTTGGGGAATAATCTGGCCGACGCCAAGGAAGACGTGGGCTTCAAAGGCCCCGAGCACCGCGAAGAGCCGGTCTCTTTGCCCCATACCATCCGATCCGTTTCACGAAGTCATCGGACGTCGCTATGGGTGTACGACTTCTGGATTGAAAGCACGTCTTCGATGATCCTGGTGATGCAGTCCATCGAGCGTGGTATCCCGCCGACCGAGGAACAGAAAAAGGAAATTAACGAGCTTGATCGTCTCTTGGACGCGGCTCATATTCGTCGCGATATTATCCCGGATCTAGGCCTCGCTTTTAGCCCGGAAGCCCCGAAGACTTAACCCTCGATAAATTTCTACAATGACGGCGTCGCGGCGTTTGCGGCCAACCTCATTTTTACAAATACCACTTGTTATCTCCGAATCGTCTCGCTGTAGCGCTTATTTTTGCGGTTCCCGCCTTGGCGCAAACGCCTTCGACGAAGACCGTCGTCGCTGTATCGACGTCCGCCGCTGTCGAGTTGTCGACCAGCGTGGCCGTTTCGACAACCGCCCTTCAGAATATCACCCAAGTCCCCTCGGATCCCCCCGCGACCAAGGCGCTGATCGACGCTCGTTCGTTGTATTTCACGGGCGATGCGCTCGCGTCTGCACATGCTTTCGAAACCGCGGTCAAATCCTCATCGATGGACGCCACCGCGTGGCTTGACGGCTCGATCGCCTGGGCGGAGTCCGGCGATCCGGAGAAGGCGGTGTCGTGGGCGCGACATGCCGTTACCGTCTCTTCCGACACAAGAACGTTCACCGCACTGGGCTGGGCGCTGCTGCGCATCGCTCGCCCAGAGGAGGCGTTGTCCGCGTTTACTTCCGCGCTGCTAAAAGACAGCGAATCGGCGTGGGCGGTTTTGGGAGCCGGCCGCGCGCAGCTGGAACTCGGACGTACAATCGACGCGGTCGCCCTTCTTAAACGCGCGGAAGGATACGCGCTGCAGCAGACTTTGGCGAACTACTACCTGGGTCGCGCCTACGAAGCGATGGGCGACTCCGCCGAATCGGTCGAAGCGCTGAAGCGGGCCGTCATTTCTGATTCTTATTTTCACGAGGGACGCGATCCGTTGATGCGCGCGTATCTGCGCCAAAAGCGCTACAACGACGCCTGGCGGCAGATGTCGCGCTTGGCCGAAGTCGAGCCCAACGGCCGATTTACGCGCGCGATGATGGACAAAATCCGCCCTCTCGTTTTGGCGTCCGCCGAAGCGCTAAAAGGTCCGACGGGACGATCTCCGATCACCGCGCCGGACGTCGATTCCGAAACGGATCGCGGCATTCCGGTCATCCGCGTCGGAATCGCCACAACGCCGCTGGGCAAGCCGCGCCCTCGCGTGTCAGTGACCGTCCGCGGCTCCCGCCCCTGGATCACCGTTGATCCAAAAACCGGTAAAACCATCGCGGCTTGCGGCGCCCAAGAATCCTGGACCGTGCGTCTGGTTCCGCCGCAAAAAATTGCCGCAAAGGGCAAGTTGAAGAAAAGAACCATTCCCGCGCATCTCGAACTGCGTGGCCCGGACGGCCAGGTCCACAATATCCCGGGGGAAATCGTCAATCTGCAGCCTGAAGACGGCGCGAGGGGAACGCTTTCACTCGAGGACGACCCGAACAAAGGAGGTCCACTCGCAGCCGGACGAGCGATGCGCGGAGCCATCGAGGTTGCGATGTTCGCGCACCGGCGCTCGTTGCGCTTGGTCAATATCGTCAATTTGGAGGATTACACCGAGGGCGTCGTCGGTGCCGAAATGCCGTCCGCATCGCCTATGGAAGCCCTCAAGGCGCAGGCCTTAATCGCTCGCACGCACGCATTATTCATCAAGAAAGTGACCAAGCGGCACAAAAAAGAAGGTTACGACGTTTGCGACGAGCAGCACTGCCAGGTTTACGCCGGCATCCACATGGAAACGCCTCGGACCCGCGTGGCCGTCGCCGCGACACACGGCCGGGTCGTCCTGTACAAAGGCCAATTAGCGCACGTGATTTATTCGTCGAATTGCGGGGGGGCGACTCAAAGCGGCCGTGACATCGGGTGGGGGAATGTCGCCTACTGGAGTCGGACCGTCGATGCGCCCAAGCCCTCGCCCTATCCGGACTCCCCCTCGGACCTGCGCCGATGGCTATTGACGTGGCCTCAGGATCATTACTGCCAACCGTCCGGCTATGTCCACCCTTCCCATTCCCGCTGGTCGCGCGTTATCTCGGCCAAGGAATTGGAGGACCGCGTTAACCGCCATCGAAAAATTGGAACGCTGAAAGGCCTGCGCGTGCTGCGGCGCGCGCCGAGCGGACACGTTGAGTCGCTACTGATCCTAGGATCTAAACGCAATCTGAAGCTCACCGATGAATACGAAATTCGGAGCTTGCTAGTGACTGGCTCCTTACGGAGCACCTTATTTATCGTGGACACCGAGTATCGCGCGACGACGCTGCCAGCACCGAAGCCCAAGAAAGGCCTTAAGCCCGGCAAGCCCCAAATCGTGCTGGTGCCGGACGCTTTCGTCTTCCGCGGCGGCGGATGGGGTCATGCCGTCGGCCTGTGCCAATCCGGGGCGATCGGTCGCGCCGAATCCGGCCAGGACTACGAAGCCATCGTCAAAGCCTATTTCGCCGGCGTCGAACTCGCGAAACTTGACTATTAAACGCTCAGCCCTGACGAATCGGTAGTTTTTCGCACCTTCCTACCGACGTAGCCAGCCCCGCGAAGTGGTTATGACTTTTCGCAAGACCCTTTTTTGCTTTTAATTATAATGCATATAGTATATTATATGCATTATGACAAAACA
>JANPGH010000044.1:0-7111 GCA_031423795.1 Elusimicrobiota bacterium
TACTGATATACGCATAAGTAATAGGTCATTTGGTATGCTGGATGCATGTCACGACCAATCGGCAGTCCAGCGCAGTTGGAGCAACGTCGTCTTCGTGCCCTCGAGCTGCTGAAGGCCGGCCACGGCGTGTTGTGGGTCTCCCGCAAGATCGGCTGCGCCCGCAGCGCGGTCTATGCCTGGCAGGAAGCGTTTCAGAAGCAAGGTGAAGCGGGACTGAAAGCCAAGCCCGCCTCCGGCCGTCCAATACGCCTCAAGCCCCAGCAACGTAAGCAGCTTGCACGCATCTTGCTGTCTGGTGCGACGAAAAGCGGCTACCCCAGCGAGATGTGGACCGGTCGGCGCGTCGCGGCCGTCACCGAACGGCATTTCGGCGTTCGCTATCACCCCAACCACATGTGGCGCTTCCTACAAAGTCTTGGCTGGAGTTGTCAGAAGCCCATCACGCGCGCTCGCGAACGCGATGAGGCGGCCATCGAGCATTGGAAGCGCCACACTTGGCCGCATATAAAAAAAAGCCGAAAAGTCTGGAGCCCATCTCGTATTCATTGACGAGAGTGGCTTCCTGCTGATCCCGCCAGTCGCCAGGACCTGGGCGCCCCGCGGTCAGACCCCAGTTCTGCGTTGCGCTGGGCGGTGGACCAAGATCTCTGCGATCTCAGCAGTCTGCGTCGAGCCCAAACGGCGGCGCATCGCGCTCCACGCTCAGTTTCTTCGCGACCGAAACGTCCTCTCTGCGGATGTTGTTCGATTCCTACGCTTGTTGCTCAAACGCCTGCGTGGGCCAATCTTCATCATCTGGGACAACATCAACCAGCATCGCAGCGTCCTCGTGCGCGAATTCCTCAGCACGACCTCGCGCCTGAAGCTCCATCGCTTCCCGGGCTACGCTCCGGAACTCAATCCAGACGAGTTCGTTTGGGCCTATCTCAAGCGCGCCGTCTCAAATACGGTTCCAACCGATCTCCCGCATCTCAAGCGGCTCATACATCCGCCACTTCAAAGGCTCAGGCAGAATCAAAGACTTCTCTGGGCCTGCGTGAAGGCGTCCGAGCTGTCCTGGCCTTAGATGGTACTATTACTTATGCGTATATCAGTAATGGGTCCGTCCACCCATAAATGAAGTATGCCCTTCGGCGCTCGAACCGAACCTCCATTTCGTTTGAGCAATCGATTGCCGACTTCGGAAATGACGGCAAATCCTCCGCGGCTGTCCCCGTTTAAACAGGAGAGAATCTCAATAATCGCGCCGGGAACAAAAGCTTCATCCAGCCCGTCCCAATAGCTCGCCTCGATGCGTGAGTCTTGCCGTTTCATCATTTCGGGAATTCTTTCATTAAGATTCCTTTGGAAAAGTTGATTCTCGACCCGCTCGTAGCTGTCGGTCATGAATAAATCGGAGCCGTGGCTGAACCCGTGCTGGAGAACGACGAGTCGCCCGATCTTAATCTGACGGGTCATATATATGAATATTATTCTTGCCAGGTCGCGCCCCGTATCGGCGCGAACAACGATCTTGTGAGCGTCTTCTGATTCGTCACGTAAATGTTCGAGATAGTCTTTAAAGACTTCTCTATCGCTACTGCTGCCCGCATAGACGAAAAGAGTTATCGGCGGTATTTGCGCGGGGGTCGGGTATTTTTTGCGAAACGCCGCGATCTGGCTGGTCATTTCAGCGACAAGGTCGTCCGTAGGCGCGCTCGCCCAGCCCACATCGAACAACACAAGTATGCCTATAACGGCAAGAAGCATCTTGAACACCCGAGGAGTATAGCCCCGATAAGGCCGTATCTCCAGCCCCTCCGACGAAAGAATTAGACCTAGCGCCGTCTCGATGAGTTAAAATGTCGCGACACATGAAGACACTTATTTTCGGCGGAACGTTCGATCCTCCGCACCGCGGCCATGCCGCCCTGCTGAAGGCGGCGGCGCGCAAGATACGGCCTGATCGGATCCTAGTCGTGCCGGCTTACTTAAACCCAATCAAGACCTTGCGGCCGATGACGTCCCCCCGGCAACGGGCGGAGCTCACCCAATTGGCGCTCGTCGATCGTTTGCCGAGGCGCTGGAGAAAGCGGGCGCGAGTGGACACGACCGAGTTGCTCGCCAAACGACTTTCGTTTACCGTCGATACCCTCGAGCGTCTGCATAAACTCCGCCCCGCGGACGAGCTGCACTTCGCGCTCGGGTCGGACGCGGCGGCCAACTTCCTACGGCGTTGGAAAGACCCTGAGCGCCTGCGCGCGCTGGCGACGTGGTGGTACGGTCGGCGCGCGAGCGATAAATCCCGGGTGCCGTCTTTTTTTCGCCGCTTGGCCGGGCGCTTCCCCGACGTCTCGTCGACGCGCGTACGCATCGCGCTGTCGCTCGGCGAGGATTGCTCGGATCTCCTATTCCCGGAAATCTCGGATGCGATCGTAAAAAAGGGCCTGTATGGGACCGACCTCGTCGCCCGCCTGCGCGAAACGCTCAAACCTGGCCGCTTCGAGCACACGCTCAACGTCGCGGCACTCGCCGACGCACTCGCGTGGCGGCACGGTGTCGACTCGGGGAAAGCGCGCCTGGCGGGACTGTTGCACGACGCCGGCCGGCGGTTCGCGCCGCCCGTCATGGCCGCATACGCGCGCAAGCACCGGTTGAAAATACCGCTCGGCGCACAGATGGCGGAGAGCGAGCCGCTCCTGCTGCACGCCTTCATCTCGGAACACCTGGCCCGCACCGAATTCGGCATAAAAGACGCCGCGGTCCTCTCGGCAATACGCAATCACACGCTGGGCGATCCGCAAATGAGCAAGCTCGATAGGATCGTCTACGTCGCCGACGCATGCTCTGCCGACCGGACGTACCCGGGCGCGGACAAAATTCGCGCGCTCGCATTCCGGGATATCGACGAGGCGTTCGAGAGTTGCGTCGCGGTGAAGCTGTCCCATGCGCTGTCGCGCCGCGCGTGGATCCATCCCCTGACCATCCAATTATTGAATTCCCTCGCAGTGCGATAAGGATGCAACGCGTCTTGGCCGCGCTCCTGCTTATGGCAGCGCTGGCTGCCGTCTGGATCGAATCGAAATCGACGCTCGCGACCAGCGTGCGCGAAAATCGTCCGTGGCTGGCCTGGCTGGAAGCGCGCGAGCGCGGCGGCACGTCCGCGCCGTCCCTGCACTTGCTGATTTATGATCCGGTCCCGCGGCGCTTGGTCCTTCTCCACGTGCCCAATACACTCAAGATCGACAAAAAAATGACGCTAGAACGGGCTTATTTTGAGGCGCTTAAAGCAACGGCCAGCCTCGAACCCGCCGCCGCCGCCGCCGAAAATCTGGCCGAAGCCAGGTTGCGCGAGTTGTCTCCCGAAACCTTTCCCACGGTCTCCACCCGACTGGCCCTCGAAATACCGCCTATCGAAGAAGGCGACGAACCCGTCGTGGCCGTCGCAGTCGAGCTCAAATCGCGCGCGCGTCGGCCGCGCAGTTGGGTCTCCCTTCTGCGCCGCGGCTGGCGCGCGCTGATAGCCGGAGACCCTGCGGCGGCCGATCCCGTGCTCTTCGCTTTGGAAATGCGGCGCATCCCCTTCGAAAATTTCTCGCTCGCGCGGTTGCCCGACAATGATAACGCGCCGGCGCTGCTGTCGCGCCTGATGTCGACCGAAATTGTTTCCGAAGACATTCGCGCGACCACCGTCGAGGTTCTCAACGGCACGCCGGAGTCCGGCCTGGCCTCGAGAGCGGCGAAAATGCTGAGATTCAAGGGTGCCGACGTATTATCGACTGCCTCCACGGAGTCTCGGGCGCGCACTTTGATTTATGACCGTGTCGGCGATTTTCACCGCGCCGTGGCCGTTCGTCTCGCCCTCAGATGCCGGTCGGCTCGCGCGGTGACGCGCATCGATCCGACTCGTGCGGTCGATGTCAGCGTCGCGTTGGGCGCGGACTGCGCCGAGGCGTTCGGGCCCGACGTAAGTCGGCAGCAGTGAATTAAGGAGAAGCCTCATGGAACTTGTTGAAGTCCTCAAAGCGGCCGTACAATCCGGTGCGAGCGACATTCATATCGTCATCGGCAAACCGCCGCTGATGCGGGTTAACGGCGAAATCGCCGAGATCCCGGGGTTTCCCAAGATCAATGCCGAGGAGTCCAAGCGGCTCATTTACTCAATCCTATACGAAGAACAGCGCGCCCGCTTCGAGGAACACTGGGAGCTCGACTGCTCGTTCGCGATCTCGGGGCTGTCCCGCTTTCGCGTGAACGTCCTCCTGCAAAAAAACGGGGTCGAGGCGGTAATGCGCGTGATCATGTCGAAGATCCCGACTCCCGAACAGCTGCGCCTACCGAAGTCCATCGTTGACTTGGCCGACCTGCCGCGCGGCCTGGTGCTCGTCACCGGCCCGACGGGGTCGGGAAAATCGACGACGATGTCGTCGCTGATGGAGCTGATCAACCAAAAGTACACCGACCACATTTTGACCATCGAAGACCCTATCGAGTTCGTTTACGAATCGAAGAAATCCATTTTCCGCCAACGCGAGATCGGTCAGAACACTAAATCCTTCACAGCCGCCCTGCGCTCGGCGCTGCGCCAGGACCCGGACGTGATCTTGATCGGCGAAATGCGGGACCTGGAGACCATCCAGCTGGCGATAACCGCAGCGGAAACCGGCCACTTGTGCTTCGGCACGCTCCATACGCAAGACGCGCCTTCGACGATCGACCGCATGATCGACGTGTTCCCTCCGCACCAACAGGCCCAGGTCCGCGTTCAGCTGGCGACCGTGCTTCAGGCCGTCGTCTGCCAGCAATTGGTCCCACGCAAGGATGGCGAGGGCCGCATCGCCGCACGCGAGATCATGATCATGAACCCCGCGATCTCAAACCTGATCCGCGACGCTAAGACGCACATGCTCTATCAGGCCATCGACACGGGCGCAAAATTCGGGATGATCCCGATGGACAAGGCTCTGGCCGAGTTGGTGCGCCAAGGCTTGCTCCACCCCGAGGAAGCCCTCGCGCGCGCCAACAATCCGGAGACGTTCAAACAGCTGGCCGGAATCACGGGCCATCGGCCTACGGGCTACTAAGAGAAAACGAGGTCCCATGGCCAGAGCCTTCAAATCCGTCGCCATTACCGCCGCGCGCGTCGCCGACGACCGCAAGGCGGAGCATATCTCCGTTTTGGACGTCCGAAAAACGAGCCCGCTCGTCGACTATCTGGTGGTGGCGACCGCGTTGTCGCGGCCACATCTGGAATCTCTCGAGGAAAAGATCATCGAGTCCCTTGAGGCGGAAGGTCTGTCCGTCCACCACCGTTCGAGGCCCCAAACCGATTCGTGGCGCGTGATTGACTTCGGCGGCGTCATGATACATCTGATGAGCCCCGAAGCCCGGGAGCTTTACGCGCTGGAACGGCTCCATGACGGGGCCAAAACCGTCGCCTGGCAAACTCGGGCGACCGCGAAGGCATGATCGTCGCTCGCCTGCGCCGCACGCTGACCGCCAAGGCCGCCGCCTGGGCGCAAGCCTCCGGTTTACTGTTGCCTAATACGTTGCCTCTCACTCCGCCGCCGGCGCACGTGAAAGCGGACTTGTCGCTACCCTGGCCGCTGGCGGTGGCCAAGGCCGCCAAGAAAAATCCCCTCGAACTGGCCACGTCGCTGGCCGCCGCTCTCGCCGAACTGCCAGAAATCGAGTCGGCGGTTGCCGCCCCCCCGGGATTTGTGAATGTGACGCTTAAGTCCGCCACACTCGCGGCCAATCTTAAGGCGATCACGCTCAGTCCTAAATCTTACGGTCACGAAGAAGGCGGGACCAAGGCTAAGACGCTGATCGAGTTCGTCTCCGCCAATCCGACTGGACCTTTGCACATGGCCTCCGGACGCGGGGCGACGTTGGGCGATTCCTTGGTGCGCATCATGCGCCGCTTGGGACGCAGTGTGGCCGCGGAGTATTACGTCAATGACGCCGGTGGCCGCGTCGAACTATTGGGCGCGTCGGCCAAAGCGCGTTACCAACAGGCCCATGGCCGGCCGGACGCAGCCGTCCCGGAAAAAGGATATCAGGGTGAGTATCTCGTGGAGCTTGCGGCCGGCGCGCCCCCGGAATGCTCAAGCTGGGACGACAAGCAATGGGGCCGCTACGCGATGGACACTCTGCTCAAATCCCACCGCGAGGACATGCGCAATTTCGAGGCGAACTTCGATCGCTGGTATCTGGAAAGTGAGCTCTTCGCCTCCGGCGCAGTTCCTAAAACCCTCGAATACCTGAAGTCCCGCGGCATGGTATTCGAGAAGGACAACGCAGTGTGGCTGGGCACCGCCGGCGCCGAGGGGTCGAGCGACGACAAGGACCGCGTGCTGGTCAAATCCGACGGCAAGCCGACTTATTTTCTCCCCGATATCGCCTATCACAAGGACAAGTACGACCGTGGTTTCGACCGCTTGATTGACATTTTCGGCGCCGACCACCACGGCTATGTTCCGCGCATGAAGGCCGCGATCGCCGCTTTGGGCCGCCCTCCTGAGAGCTACCACGCGATCGTCCATCAGCTGATTCACCTGTTTCGCGGCCAAGAGGCCGTGAAAATGTCCAAGCGCGCGGGAACGTTTATCTCGCTTCGCGAGATTTTAGACGAAGTCGGCAAGGACGCCTGCCGCTTCTTCTTCGCCCTGCGCACTCCGGACAGCCATCTCAACTTTGACCTGGAGCTCGCTAAAAAACAGTCCAGCGAGAACCCCGTCTACTACGTCCAGTATGTCCACGCGCGCATCGTCTCGATCTTCCGCAAAGCCGACGAAATCGGCCTACTCAAAATCGGCGCCGCACTTCCTCTGCCCAACGCCCGCCACTATGCAACCGAGCAGGAGCATGCACTGCTGCTCAAGCTCATGTGGTTCCCCGAGATTTTACTGGAAGCCGAAAAAATCTTATCCCCTCACCCATTGGCCAACTATCTGATGGAGCTCGCCGGACTCTTTCACCCCTTCTACGAGCATTGTCCCGTCGCCAACGCCAGCGACCCCGAACTCGCCAAGTCCCGCCTTCTACTCATCGCCGGCGTGCGCGACGTGATCCGCGAAGGCCTTTCACTGTTGGGCGTTTCGGCGCCCGACTCGATGTAGGGGGGTCAGGC
>JANPGH010000045.1:0-3449 GCA_031423795.1 Elusimicrobiota bacterium
CCTCTCGCTCAAGGTCGTCCAAGCACAGCTCAAAGCCGCGGCCGATTAACCTACCGATCTGGTCAGCGGCCTACTTCAGATGAGCGCGCTGTTACAAAACGACGAGAATTTCAGCCTATTATTGGGGTTGCAGGTGCAGCAGGCCGATCGTCGCCAAAATCGGGATCACCACCGCCACGATCGCCTCGCCGGTCGCAAAACCGGAGGCCAACGGAATGATGTACTGATCTCGAGATTTGCGGTGATAGCGGCTCCAGAATACTTCCACGAGTCCGCCGATGGCCATGGTGATGATCAAGCTGGCAGGGACCAGCATGCCTATGCCGATTCCGGTCGGTGATGGGACGAACTGCTTGTACTTGGTCGATTCCAAGACTGTCAAAACGATGCCGATAAGCACCGCGACTCCCATGGCCGCCAGCGCGCCATGGGGCAGTCCCCCAAAGCCCTTCGACAACAACTGCGCAAATCCCGCCCATTTTTGCGAGATCGGTGACTGTAGGCCATGCTCTCCGCCAATTCCGTACGTGGCCCGAAGCAGCGGGTAGGTGTAGGACACCGATAAGGCGCCGACCGGAACCGCCAACAGCTGGATATACGTCAGGTAGCGGGGCGTGCTGCCGATCATGTCCCCGGTTTTAAAATCCTGCATCAGGCCTTCCGACTCGGAGCCGATGGTTCCGGTCACGCCGCTCGACACCATGTTCGCCGCGATGTTGCCCGGGGCGACCATACCGAAAACGGCCTGCATCATGTTGGACAGGATGCTGAGCGGCTGGAAGTTCGTCTCGCCGAACACGCGCAGGCCGACGAGCATCAGCGGCACGGACAAGACCACGGCCACGATGGTCATCCAAACCGGGATGCCGAGCATGACCTTCTGGCTGTATATCAGCACCAGCGACGCGGCAATACTTCCGCCCACCACCCAGGGCATCGGAAAATCATCCGACTCGACCGAGGCCGCGGTGAAACTGCGGAAGGTGCGCATCAACGTCGACCACTTGAGCAGAAGAGCGGTCAGGCCGCCGGAGACCAGCAGTCCCGTGCCCGGCCACATGATCCACATCAGCATCTCGCGCCGCACGTAGTGAGGAACGATGTGGCGCTCTAACAGGATCCCCGGCATAAAGTACCATGCGAAAATGGTTCCGAGCAACATGCTCATTGTCACCCGGGCACCGACGAGCATCCCCGCGCCCAGCGAGAGCAAGCTCCAATTGATACCAAAGCTCATTTTCGCGCCCAGCGCCCCGAACGGCAGCATTTCCGGGATGCGGTACCAAGCGTCCGCCAGAACGCGAGAATCTTCGCGCAATACGGTCAGCATGGCCGACAGTCCCGCGCCGAGTCCCATCGCCTTCGCCGCCCCTTGCGCCGAACCGTCCTTGGAGTCGAGCACGATCAAGGTTTTCGCCACGACGACGCCGTCCACGTACGGCAATTTCTCGTCGATGATGAAATGCTTGCGCATCGGCACCGCAAACAAAACCCCGAGGCAGCCGGCCGCCGTCAACCAGACGAAGGTTTGAAAAGGGCTGAGCGACAAATGGAAGTTCAACGTCGGATCGGCGTTGAGCATGTCGAAGGCCGCCATGATCACGCACAAGAACGCCATTGACCCCGCCGACGTCCCCGCGGTCTGGACCAGGTTATTTTCCCAGCGGTTGAAGTCGCGGAACATGATTCCGAGCGTCAAGTACCCGAAAATCGCGGAGACGATCGACGTGTTCGGTCCGTACCCAATTTTCATCACGACGTACGGGTACGCGGCGCCGATGACCGCTGCGATGAACACTCCCGCAATCACAGCGCGCCACGTCAGTTCGCGCGTACCGGGGGGCCGTCGAATCAAATCAGCGGCGTCAATGGTGCTTTCGGAATTATTATCAGACATGCCCATAGTGTATCGGAATTGCCCGGCGCGGATCTAGCGTTCTTTTACGATTTCAGGAAAGTCTTTAAGGCCGCTGCGGGAGGGCACGATAATCCGTCAGCGAATGCTCTTCGCTGCCGATTTGCACCCTCGGTCCGTTTGGCGTTGTCATGAGGTATTCGACGGATGACCAGGCTGCGAGCACTCGCCTCACCGCGTCGAGCGCATCCGTACCGCGCGCGACGACGGCTCCAAGCACTCCCGGCTCGGCGCTCTTAACTCCCTGCACCTCTTCACCGGGGTCCGATAGCGAGACATAGATCGGATCGGGGACTTGCTTGCTGAGGGCGACTTCCCTTCCGAAGTCAGAGAAACTGGCGCGCGGCATGCCCGCGGGCACGGTTATTGTATCTACCCTGCCGCTGACGACCGGGGTGGCGGCGAGGGCGAGAAAGCTGTCTTTCGGCTGACTGCGGGGAGCGACCTGTGGAAGGCCGAGAGCGGCGCGTAAACCCGCATAAATCAGGTCAATTTCAAAGTGCCATTCTCGCGCCAACCGCACGCCATTGCCGCCGATCGGGCGTGGGGCGTTGATTTCGATGCTCCCCAATTTTGGATCGGTCGGGTCTCCGCGCAGTTTCATTTCCTTGTGAACATTACCGAAGGGCAAGGCGCCATACTTACGCCAAACGGCCACGACGGCCTCAATCGCCGAAACGACAAGCTGGCGCTGCAGCGTCGTCGACAAGAGTCCATTCATGCCGAAGAGATAGCCCTTTTCGAGATGTCCCGGCTCAGGGTTGCCGATAATAAACCCAAGGACATCGAGAGAGCCGTCGCGCAGAAGACTAATGGCCAGCTCGACGTCAACTTCGGCCAGTGCGTCGAGGAGACCTTCGACCATCATTTCTCTATCCAGCGAATGGAGATGCAAATTCCCTCGCTCCGCATCCGCCTCCCAGTATTTCAGCTCCTCTTGAGCCGACCGGGCCGCCGCCCGCATCTCCTCTTCCGTCCCCATGCCGAGGCGTAATATCGCCTTTGCGGCGCCGGTGACGGGCTTTAAAACAACCTTCCCTGTGGGTGTACGTATTGAAACAGACCTAAAAGCAGCCACTGCCGTCGCTTCGAAGTCAGTGGCCGTAATGCGGCCCGCAGACTCGGCCGGCCAGCGCAAACTCTCAACCGCGCTATTGATTGCTTCGCGCGTCACCAGCTTATTGACCACCGCATTAACGGCTCCAATTGGGTTTACGAGAATGGCGGGATTATTCGTTCTTGCGACCGCCTCCTGGACCATCGAGGCCCACGGGATGTACGGCTGCAAAAACGTGTTCACTCCCACGGCCACAAGATTATTTCGACGGAGGTAGTCTATGATGACTGCAACGGCGGTCTCCTTGTTCTCCGACTCGCGATTAAGAAGATCGGCCTCGTTTAATTTTTCCACCGGGGCTGGGGGGGTCTTGGGGCGGGGGGTGTGTCTGTTTTGGGCTGCTGGAGGGGGGCGCGCGCTGCGCGCGCGACGAGATCCCGGAACTGAAAACCGTCATAGTCGACGTCGCCAAGTACC
>JANPGH010000046.1:0-9310 GCA_031423795.1 Elusimicrobiota bacterium
GTAAAGGTCGGCGCGGGGCAGACCTATGCGACGATCTCGGACGCCATCGCCGCCTTGCCGTCCAGTCTTGCTGGGCGCACTTGCGTCGTCATTGAAGACGGCGCGACCTACGCCGAGCAGGTGACGGTGCGCAACTTCGTCAACAACGGCTACCAGCTAGCGATCTTCGCCGACCCGACCTCGGGCCTGACGCCGACCGTCACCCCGCCGGTGGCCTCGACGGCGGCCTTCCATATCTTGAACGACACGGTCAGCGTCCAGGGAATCAACGTGGTGGTCGACCAGACCATCCCCTACGGCGTGTACGGGTCGTCGGCGTATGCGGCGTTGACGGATATCACCGTCAGCACGAACGGTGGCCTCGGTATCTATAACGCGGGCGTGCGCATGAGCTCGTATAGCTCGATTTCTGATAGCACGATCACGGTCACCAACGCCTACGGCATCCGCTTCACCACCAGCACCAACAACACGGTCATTCGCAGCTCGGTGAGCACGAACAGCCAGTTCCACGCAGCACTTTTCCTCACCAATGTCGATTCGGCCGCAGTGACGGGAAGCTATTTCGCCAATCCGTCGGGCCACGGCGCGCTGCTCGATTTGGGCACCAAGAAAATCACGATCGCTCAGAGTACGATGACGAGTCACAACGCGCAGTATTCCGGCCTTTACATGCGCGCGACGGCTTCCAATACGGTGACCGGAAGCCTTATGTCTAACCCCATGGGCAACGGCGTGGTCATCGATACGGACTGTGCTTACAATATTGTTGACCTGAGCACGATGACGAGCAGCTCGGCGCCGTTCGTGGCCATGCTGATGCGCGCGGCGAGCTCGAACACGGTCACGAAAAGCTATATCGCCAACCTGACGGGCAACGCGGCGTTCCTGGATACGGCCGCCAACAGCAACACGATCAGCTTGAGCGTGATAGTCAGCAGCGGCGGCTCAGGCAGCGCGCTAGTGATGCGGGGAGCGAGCACCAACACCATCACCAATGACACTATTTACAACCCTTCCGGATTCGGGGCATTGTTAATGGCGGGGTCATCGGGCAATGTGATCACGCTGAGCACGGTCACGAGCAATGCGGCCGGACTTTCCGCCCTATCCTTCTGGGATTCGTCGTCCAACGTTGTGACGAGGTCGATCATCGCTAACCCGTCGGGACTCGGCGTTACCTTCGAAACGGGGTCGAACAGCAACACGCTCAGCCAGAGCTCGGTGACGAACAACTCCGCGACGTACCAGGGCATACTGATACGCGGCAACGGCAACCTCGTTTCCGGGGTTTTCGCGCAGAACTACCCCGGCGACGTTCTATACCTGGATTCAGGCGCGTCTTATAACACGGTCACGCTCAGCACGATGAGCACGAGCGCCATCCTTTCTCGGGCGCTTTATATCACCACCGCGACGTTCAATACCGTCACGCGCAGCTATCTCCTTAATCCGAGCGGCAATAGCGCCGTCCTTTCGACCAACGCCAACAGCAATACGATTAGCCTCAGCACGATGAGCTCGAATTCGACGGGCACGGCGCTCAAGCTGGACGGCGCCTCGACCAATACCATCACGCAAAGCATGATGCTAAACCCGAGTGGGTCGGCTCTACTGAACAATAACGGCAACAGCAACATGATCAGCTTGAGCACGCTGGCGTCGGCCGGGGCGAGCTATCCCGCGGCCTATTTCGAAGGGGCTTCGTCCAATACGCTGACCCAGAGTTACATTTCCAACCCGAACGGTTACGGCGTTCTGCTGTATACCAACGCCAACGCCAACACAATCAGCGGCAGCACGATCAATTCCACAAACGTGACCTATCAGGCCCTTTACCTCAGCGGCGCGTCATCCAACACGATTACACAGATTAAAGTCGCCAATACGAGCGGTTACGCCGCGTACTTGACGGCCGGCGCCAACGGCAATATCGTCAGCCAAAGCACGATCACTAACAGCGGCATTGTCCCGGCACTTTTCCTTGGTGATGTTTCCACGAATACTTTAGATTCACTATACGTGCAAGGATCCACGGCGGCCATCATTGATCATTCGACCGCGACCGCCATACGGGGAAGCGTGTTCGTCGGGTTAGGCGGAAATGCGCTCACCTTGCGAGGGGGATCCTCGGGGTTGGTCCTGGCCACCAGCACTTTGCGGGGAATCTCCGCGAGCTTGCTCATCGAAGCCGGTAATTCGGGGACGTTATCCATCGGCAGTGTGACGGTGACGAGCTCTTACCGCGGTATTGATATATCGACCCAAGCCGCGGGCTTCGTTCTGGCGATCGATTCGATCACTTTCCGCAGCATGTCAGGGGCCACCGCCATCTACTTCGGAGGCGGAACGTTCGTGTCGACCATCACTTTGGCCAACTTCGAAGACGCGACCATCGGTACCAATGTGTCCGGCGCTACATTAAGTTTGGCTTCGCGGATCACGATGAACGCCCATTACGGCATGCGTACAGGCCCGACTTACGAAAACGATCCGAACTCGCTTGTCGATTGGTCCGGCGCGGCTAATTATCCAGGCTGCGTCGTCACGAATAACGTGGGCGCCGGCCAGACGTATGCGATGATTCAGGCGGGCGTTAACGCGTTGCCGGGGACTTTGACCGGACGCTCTTGCGTGGTCATCCGCGACGGAGCGACATACCCCGAACAAGTAACGGTGCAGAATTTCGTCAACGCGGGAAATACAATCGCGATATTCGCCGATCCTGGCTCGGGCTTAAGGCCTGTCGTTTCGCCGCCTGCGGCGTCTACCGCCGCATTCAAGGTCGCCAACGCGTCCGTTAGCATCACGGGCATCGACATCGCACCCACAAATGTCATGACGTACGGCGTTTACTTGTCGTCGGCTTACGTTTTGATCAGCAGTGTCAACATCCTGGACGCCGGGGCCAAAATCAGTAATTCGGGAATTCTGCTTTCAAGTTGGACCACTATCAACTATACGAGCATTACGGCGGCGGGGGTCATCGGGCTTCGGCTGCCGGGCAGCGTTTTCTCGACGATCATGTTTAGTTCGGTCGTCGTGCAATCTGCAGCCCTATGGCTGAGCGGGGCGTCGTCCAACACGATTACGGCGAGCTATATGAGCAGCCCGAGTAGCGATGCCGCGTTGATCGACAGTAATTCCCACGACAATACCATTAGCCTCAGCACAATGAGTTCTAACTCCGTAGGTTTTCGCGGACTGTATATGGCCGGAACGGCGTTCAATATCATCACGCGCAGCTACATCGTTAATCCGAGTGGCAATGCCGCCGTCCTGACGACGAATGCCAATAGTAATACGATCAGCCTCAGCACAGTGGTTTCGAATTCTATAAGCGCGGCACTTTTTCTCAACGCGGCCTCTTCAAACACTGTTACGCAGAGCCTTTTGACGAACCCGAGCGGGACCGGTCTGCTGAACACGAATGCCAATGGCAATACGATCAGCTTCAGCACGTTGACGTCGGCCGGGGCAGATTATTCGGCGGCGTATTTTGTTGGTGCATCATCTAATACTCTGACCCAGAGTTACTTCACCAATCCCAACGGCTATGGTGTATTCCTTTACACCAATGCCAATGCTAACACGATTAGCTTTAGCACGATGAGCTCCAATATCGCCACCGCCCAGGCGCTTTATCTCAGCGGAGCCTCGTCCAATACGATCACGCAAAGCTATGTCGCCAATCCCAGCGGCTACGCCGCGATTTTGGCGACGCAAGCCAACGGCAACGCGATCAGTTCTAGCACCTTTGCCAGTGCGAGCAGCATATATCCGGCCTTGTCGCTGAGCAATGTTTCTTCGAGCTCCTTGAATTCGCTCTACGTTCAAGGATCGACGGCGGCGAGCGTCAACGGTTCGACCGGCACGATCATACAGGGAAGCGTCTTCGTCGCCACGAACACATCCGGAAACGCTCTTAACCTGCAGGGAGGGAGCTCCGGCTTGATTCTCGCCAACAGCGCGCTACGTGGCGGCGCATCGGGCCGCGGCCTGCTGTTCACCCCAGGCAACTCGGGAACCGTTTCCATCGGCAGTGTCACTGTGACCGGCTCGGCGCGCGGCCTTGAGATCTCGACGCAGGCCGCGGGATTTGCGCTGGCGATCGATTCGATCACGTTCCGCAGCTTGGCCGCGGGAGCCACCGCAATCCACTTCCTGGGCGGAACGTTCGTCTCGACCATCACTCTGGCCAATTTTGAGGATACGAGTATCGGCGCGAACGTGTCCGGTGCGGCGCTAGCACTGGCCTCGCGCATCGCGATGAACACTTTCTCTGGTACACGCACGGGGCCGACCTACGAGAATGATCCGAATTCATTGGTCGACTGGCTGGGAGCCACGCCCTATCCCGGCTGCGCGGTGACCAATAACGTTGGTGTTGGTCAGACCTATGCGACGATCTCGGCCGGCTTGGCGGCCTTGCCCGGGACGCTGTCGGGACGCTCTTGCGTCGTCATCCGCGACGGAGCGACCTACGCTGAGCTGATCACAGTGGCCAACTTTGTCAATAACGGTAATCAAATCGCGATTTTCGCCGATCCGACCTCAGGGCTACGGCCAGTCGTGTCTCCGCCGGCGGCATCCGTGGCCGCTTTCTGGATACTCAATACGTCGGTCAGCGTCGCGGGCATCGACATCCTGCCTACTAACGCGATGCCTTACGGCATCTATGCGTCATCGGCGTATGCCGCGATCAGCGACGTCAACGTGCAAGACGGGGCTGGACGAATCACGAACGCCGGCATTTTCATTCCGAGCTGGTCGAGCCTTTCCAATGCGACCGTTGACCTCGGCGCAAGTAGTGCCCACGCGCTGACGCTGTGGGGCAGCAGCAGGACTGCGGTTGTCGACAGCACGTTCACGGCGAGTGGATTCGGGGCGAGCGATGTTGTCCTGACGAACGCCTCGTCGAACACCTTCACTCGCACCTTCATGACGACCCTGATCGGCGACGTCTTGGACCTGACTGGTTCCGACTACAACTCGTTTAGCGTGAGCACGTTCTCAGTCCTTATCACCGGGATCGCGGTTCATTTCAGTACGTCCTCTTACAATTCCATCGATTCGAGTTACGCCCGGGGCTTCTCGAACGCAATGACGATTGACGGTTCGACGGGTACGGTGGTTCGCGCCAGCCGGATCGTCGCGATCACAGGCGGTGCAATGCTCGTCACCGGCGGAAGCAACGGCTTGGCGTTGACGAACAGCACCGTGATCGGCGCCGCCGGTTCTACGGATCTCTCTCTGATTTCCGGGAATTCCGGACTCGTCTCCGTTGCGAGCGTCACCTTTACCGGCGGTTCGACCGGCATGTCAATCTCCACCCAAGCCGCTGGGTTCGCCCTCGGCATCGACTCCGTCACTTTCCAAAATCTGTCGCCCGGCGCCACCGCCATACACTTCCTCGGCGGCACATTCGTGTCGACGATTACGCTCGCCAATTTCGCTGATACCACGATCGGTGCCAACGTCTCGGCTGCGGCGCTCGCGCTCGCCTCGCGCATTTCGATGCGGTCGCATTATGGGACGCGCACGGGACCGTTATACGAGAACGATCCCAACGCGCTGGTCGATTGGTTCGTCACCTCGGCGGCGCGGGCGGCCATGTCCTGCCCTCTGACGGGAGCGAGGGTCAACGGCAATCGCTTGACACTTTTCGCCGAGCTCACGTCCACGTCCGCAGCCCTGAACGTACTTTTCCAATATAAAGCCGCCGCCAGCCAGACCTGGATCGCGGTTTCAACGGTGGTCGCCAGCGACGCGAATCCGAATACGTCGGGAATGTACTTCGTTCATTGGGACGTGAGCGCGTTGGCTGCCGGCAACTACGATGTCCGCGCGGTGGCCACCGACCTGTCGAACCTGCCCGACACCTCCCCCACGCAGATCAGCGTCACCGTCGAGCCGGTCACCCCTGACATCGATGAGTCCAACTTCAGTGGCTTCATCCGGATTCAGCAGCAGATCTACGACAGCGTCGACAACACCGTATGCAGTGCCGGCCTGGGCACGGTAGTGGCCAAGGTAGTCGTCCCTTCGGGCGCGCTGAACACTTCGACGACGACCATGACAATTGTGATTGGCCAGCCGCTGCCTGCTACACCTCCCCAGGGCGGCGTGTACACCGGGATGTCGATTGACATCTCCATGGCCAACAGCCAAACGCTCTTATCCGGCGGCAGGACGGCCGCGCTTACCATGTATTATCCCGATTCGAACCTCGACGGGCTGGTCGACGGCACGTCGGTGACCGGCAGTCGCCTGCGCCTATTCACCTACGGGGCCAGCGGCTGGACCCGGGACTTCGCCTCGAGCGCCAACACCACCCTGCGTTCCGTGTCCGGGTCGACCCCACATTTCAGCGTGTTCGCGGCATTCCCGGCGACTTCCGCCATACCCGGCAACGCGCGCGTCTATCCCGTGCCCTACCGGCCCAATGGCTCAAACTCGGACCAGGGTATTCCCTACAGCGCCAGCAATTCTGATTCAGGAATCATATTTGACGGTTTGTTGGCGGGCTGGAGTGTGCGCGTCTACACGGCCAGCGGCCGCCTCGTCTGGAGCTCGAACGAGGCCGACAGCACCGGAAGAATCCAGTGGGACGTCAAGAACGGTGGGGGCCATGATGTCGCTTCAGGTGCGTACATGGTGGTCATCAATATGCCTGGCCTGGGCAGCCAGGTCAAGAAGATTTCGATTATCCGATGAAGCTTACGACGCTATTGACGGCGACGTTGCTCTTGCTCGTGGCGAGTGGCCGCGCGCTGGCGGAAGGCTCGGCCGGCGCGTCGTCCTTCGATTTCCTCATGTTGGACGCCAACGCCCGTGCCGTCGGCCTGGGCGGAGCGTATACCTCCCTGGCTTGCGATGCGAACGCCCTCAATTACAATCCCGCGGGACTCGGTTGCGTGAAGCGCAATGAGGCGACGTTCATGCACAATCAATATGCCGAGGGTATCGGCCAGGAATACCTGGGCCTGGCGCTTAAGCAGGGCTTTGGCGCGCAGTTGAATTATCTGCGCTTCGGCTCCATTACGCGCACGACCTACTCCTCGCCCGACGGCAATCTCGGGGACTTTAACGTCACCGACACGGCATTCGGCGTCGGCTATGGGAAACAGGTCAGAGAAGCCTTCCGTTTGGGCGGGGCCATCAAAATTCTGCGCGAGTCGAACGACGGCACGTCCGCCACTGGTTACGCGGCCGACCTCGGGGCGATTGCGACGCTCGCTAATTGGGAGGGAGTGCAGTTCGGCGCGGCCCTGCAAAACCTTGGACCCAGCGTGCGCTATGGCTCGACTTCGGAAAAACTTCCGCGCATTATTCGCCTCGGTTCCAGTTATTCTCGCTCCATTGGTCTCGTCTCGTTCGACATCACAAAGGAAGGCTCGGACAAGCTTCGCTTCGCGCTCGGCGCCGAAGTCGAGCCGATAACCATGCTGCTGCTCCGCTTGGGCTTCAACACGAAGTCCGACACGGGCGCCGGCATCGCCGTCGGCGTGGGTTGGAAGGGCCAGAACTTCTCCGTCGACTACGCGTTGTCGCTGTTAGGCGACCTGGGGATGGCCAATCGCATGAGCGTGACCTACCGCTGGGGCGACGTCGTGGCGCCGCCGTCGTTCGAACCCCGCGAATATAAGCCCCGCAACCGGTATTCCGCGCCTTCAATTTCGGGCGACCGCCTGTCGAAAAACGAGGTCGACATGCTCATCCTCAAGGCGAGGAAGCTCGTCGCGGCCCGGAAATACGTACCCGCGCAAGACATCCTCAAGGAGGTCGACAACTCCCTTGTGGAAATGGACCTGCGCCGTGCCGATTACCTGGAGATTTTGGGCCGCGTCAACTTTGAGCTGGGCAAAGTCGAGCAAGCGCGCCAGTATTACTCGGAAAGCCTCAACATCGGCATGGGCTTAGGGATAGTCGGCAGAGAGGCGGCCAAGTCGTACGAAGGAATGGGCCGCTGCCTGCAGGCGCAGGGCGACAAGGCCGGCGCACTCGAGTACTACAGCAAGGCCTACGAACTTGAGCGCACGCCTGAGCGCAAGATCCAGGTCGAGTCCCTGCAGAAGCAGCTCGAAGACAGCCTGCGTTAAGCGATCGTGACGCGCTTGTCCAGATAGACGTCCTGGATCGCGTTGAGAATCGAGACGCCTTCCTTCATCGGACGTTGGAAGGCCTTGCGGCCGGAGATCAGTCCTATGCCGCCCGCGCGCTTATTAATGACGGCGGTTTTAACCGCTTCCGCCAAGTCGGTGGCGCCTGAGGACGCTCCGCCCGAGTTGATCAGGCCAGCGCGGCCCATGTAGCAGTTAGCCACCTGGTAGCGGGTCAAGTCGATTGGGTGGTCGGTGGTCAGCTTCTCATAGACGAGCTTGCTGGTCTTGCCAAAGCTCTTGATTGCATTATAGCCGCCGTTGTTTTCGGGGAGTTTTTGCTTGATGATGTCGGCTTCGATCGTCACTCCCAGGTGATTGGCCTGGCCGGTCAGGTCGGCAGAGACGTGGTAGTCCTTCTCAACAGTCTTGAAGGCGTTGTTGCGGACGTAGCACCACAGGATGGTCGCCATGCCGAGCTCGTGCGCGCGGCGGAAAGCTTGGCTCACTTCCCAGATCTGGCGGCGCGATTCCGCCGAGCCGAAATACACGGTTGCGCCGACTGCGACCGCGCCCATGTCGTAAGCCTGCTGCATGCTGGCGTATAGCGTTTGGTCGTAGGAATTCGGGTAGGACAAGAGCTCGCTGTGGTTGAATTTCAGGATGAACGGGATCTTGTGCGCGTATTTGCGCGCGACTGCGCCGAGCACACCGAGCGTCGAGGCCACGCCATTGGCGCCGCCCTCGATGGCGAGCTTGACGATATTCTCCGGGTCGAAGTAGATCGGGTTCGAGGCAAACGACGCACCGGCGGAGTGCTCGATGCCCTGGTCGACTGGGAGTATCGAGACGTAGCCGGTGCCGCCGAGTCGCCCATGGCTGAGCAATTGCTGCATACTGCGCAACACTGGGGTCGGCCGGTCGGACAGGGCGAAAAGGCGTTCGACCGAGTCCGATCCGGGAGCGTGGATGGTGTCCTTTGGAATTCCGACGCATTTGTGCTCGAGGAGGGACTTCGCGTCGGCTCCGAGCAGGGCTTCGATATCATTGGTCTTGGTCGCGACGGTCATAGGGGTAGCTCCTTTACAGCGACAGCGTACGAGCCGATTATACGAAACTGATTGGGCCGTGAGCGAGACGCTGTGTCCACCGGGTGCAGAACCCCCATCTCGGTTGATTTTCAATAACCTGTATGCTATACATATTAT
>JANPGH010000047.1:0-16803 GCA_031423795.1 Elusimicrobiota bacterium
CCGGGCGCGGGCACGTGCCGCCCAATGTGCCGCTTGGCCTGCGTTGGGTAGGTCCGCCGCGCTCTCATACGCCTGCGCGCATTCGGCCCAACGCGATTGCGCCCACAGAAAGGTACCCCAGGCTTCCCAAGCGTGCAGCGAACGCGGATCGCGCCGCAAGGCATCACGGAAAGACTCTTCGGCCAGCGCTGGACGTCCGGCGCTCTGGAGCACGACGCCCAGATCCGCCAAAGGTTCCGCGCGAATGGGATCTGAGTACGCCTGCGCGCGATAGGCACGTTCGGCTCCAATCCAATCGTGTTTCAAAATTGCCTGATAACCGGTCACCGCCAAAGCATAGGACACGGCGGGGGACACCCACAAGGCGCCGCCACCGCGATCGACGGCGACTTCCATCCATGAAACGCCCACCGTTTCGTCGTTTGCCGATAGCGCCGACGCTCCGCGGGAAAATGCGGCGAAGGCGTTGAGAGCGCGATCACGGTATCGGCGCTCGAAAGTCGGACTGCGAGGCGATACCATGGTTTCGACGTAACCAGCTTGTTCGTGAAAAGGAACTGCCGGTGGGTGCGGACGCCGCAAGTATCCTGCAGGCGACAAGATCATCCCGGGAAGCAAATCCGCGCTCAATGCCGAATACCACAATGCCCCCGATTCGGCCAGCGGCATTTCCACGGCGCGGCGGCGGAACTCCTTTGATTGCTTGGGAAGGCTGCGGAAATCAGCGCCATACGGTCCGCGGAATACGACGGCACCCCGGTCAAAATAAGCCACATCGGGGCGCAAACCTTGAGAGAGAGTCAGGAAGGCGAGAGAATAAAAGGTGTCGTCGCCTCCGTCGATGGCCAGGATCGCGCGAGGCGGAAGCTCACGCAGAATCGCGCGACCATAATCGTGTGCCAAAAAATCGCCGCGGCGGCTTTGATTCCAGGCGCCGGGAATCATCGCGGCGACGGCGACAGCCGTCACTGCATGGCCCAGAAGGACGTTATAGCGGACTATCGTTTCCAAGCCCGCGGCGAAGAATAGCGTCATCCCGATCAAGGGCAGCAAATGGAAACGCTCCAGCGCCGAAGACGTCTGGACGTCGAACGGCGGCCGGCCGATCATCAGAAAAATCGGGCCTGCGACGATCACCCATGTCCAGACAGACGCGGCCGAAAGGCGCAGACCCGATCGCTTCCAGGTCGCCGCGCCAAACAGCCCGATCAATGCCGCAAGTCCTCCGAACTGATACTCCATCGCTCGTAGCGAACGCCAAGCCTGCGCCGCCACGAGGTCGGCGTTCCACGCCGAACCGCCCTCCACCGTCAGCGACAGCGATCCGTAGTCTTGGCGCGTCAATAGGCGTCGCATCGCTGCGAACGTCACCGCATGGTCCCAATCGAGAGGGGGGGACTTGAACGCGCGCAAAGGAAGAAAGAGATGGATTGATATACCGCACATGGCTCCCGCGACAGCGGCCGGCAGCGCTTTCATCAAACGCCTTGGCCTGTCGAGAGCGCAGACCATTAGGGCCGGCACGATCAAGACGAGGGTTTGGTGGTTGCCCAACCCCAGCCCGAGAAGTAAACCTAAACTCGCAGCCGGACCGGGATCCAATAGACGCTCACCCGCCGTCGCCACAAGCCACAATAACCCCGTCGCGCAGAGAAGATGCAGCGTGAACACTTCGGTGACCGCACACTGTTCCCGCCATTGGGGGGTTAGTCCCAGAACGGCGACAGCGCCTAGACACGCGACGCGTCCCGCTCCCCAGCGGCGCAACGCATCGGCGAGCAGGGTCAGGGCCAGCGCGCCCAAAATGGACGATAAGAGGTTTGTTCGATAGGCCCATGAACCCAACGGCATTAGCGTAGCGAAGGTTTTGGCCAAGAGCGTGTATAACGGATATCCCGGTGCGTGCGCGACTCCGAGCGTGGTCGCGACGGCGGTGAATTCGCCGGAATCTCCCGTCGTGACGGAGGGCGCGACTTGAGCGACACCGAGCAGGAAAAAGATCCCGAAAAGGACTGATGACTCAAGCATGGCCGCTCCACCTACGCCAGGCCCACTCGGTAAAAAAGAGAAGAATCGTCAATGCCAGCCACAGCGCAGAGGAAAAAGGGCGATAACGCCGCACCGCTTCCTTTTCGAGAGTGGGCGGCGGGAGCTTGTCGAGGAGATCGGAAGGTTTGGACTGCGCCAAGTCGAAAAATTCCCCGCCTCCCGCCGCCGCGGTTCGGCTAAGCCACGCGCGGTCCATGGGCGAATCGATCGCGGGTTCCCAAACGAAAGACGTCTCATCGGCGCCCCAGGCGAGGCCACGAAGGCGCGCCGAGGCGCGCAAACGATGCGTGCCCCGAGAAAGCCCCGTGAGCTCGACGGCATAGGTTCCGGGTTCGGTTTCGCGCACGCTGGCTTCGCGCACCGCGCCTCCGGGGGACGTCCAAAGAATTTGGACTCGCGTTTGCGCGGATGCGGCGGGTGAAAAATCCTTTTCAAACACCCGCAGTGAAGCTATAAACGGCTCGCGCGCGACAACGTGGTCTGGCAACGGGGCGAATTTGACCTTCGACAAATCCAGACTCCCGGTAAGGTACTGCACGACGCGCGTCCAGAAACGTTCATACACTCCCGCCGCCAATCGATCTGCGGCCGCGCCCAGTTTCCAGCGCCAAGTCGAATCGGTGCTGATCAGCATCACCTTCCCACGACCATAGGCGCGCGCGGCGATGACCGGAAGTTGCGAGCCATCCTCAGCCTTCTCATTTGGATGCACGGCTATGACCTGCGCCCCCTCACGCGTCTTGTCAAATCTTGCCCAGCCATCCAATGGCGGCAGCGCCTCCCAGGCTTTGCGAGAGTCATCTTTTGTATCGAAGAGCTTAATCATCGGATGTTCCCATGAAATCGGTCGAGGGGAAAAGAGCCCCGGAACGAAATCTGGAATCCGCGAAGACAATGTCACTGGGAGGACCTCTTCGAGCGGCGACCCGCGGTACCCTCCGGCAGAAAACGCATTCTCGCCTCCTTTAACGAGCAGCGCGCCGCCGTTGGCGACGAAGCGTTTGAGCTGTTCGAGATAGGCCGGCGGCACGCGGAAACGCACGGCCGAGAAGTTCTCCAGGATGAACATGTCGAATTGCGGCAGAGTGCGCACGAAAATATCCTCGGATGGAAACGGGATCAGGGACATATCCCGGTCTTCCGCTGGCGACGGGTTCTCCGGGTTGCGCAGGATCACGAAGGAGACGAGCTCGTGATTGGGATCCGATTTTAGAAAATCCCGCAAGAATGCGTATTCATGGCTCGGCCGACCGGCCAAGTACATGATTCGGTATTTCTGTCGGACGACCTCGACGTGGAATTCTCGTGTTCGAACTGAGCCGTCAACGCGTGATTGCAATCGCCAATGCTCTGCCCCGAGTCGTTCGGCGTTCACGGTGAACGTGGACGTGAATGTCTCAAGATCCGAAGCGGCGCGAAACTCCCGGACCGCGGATTCGCGCCAACCCCCGGAAACTCCTTCGTCGGCGCGGGCAAGTGCTATGACTATCTTGCGGCCCGCGAGTCCCGACGCCTCGATCTTCGTACCGACCTCGAACGATTCGTGGAGGAATGCAAAATCCGGCGTTTTTATTTCTAAAAACGCCGCGCCCCGATCTCGGCGCGCCGGTCCGACGCCCAACGTGTCCACGGGAGCACCGAATCCCGAGAGAAGTCGGTCCAGGTCGGCGGAACCTTCGGCGATGCCATCTGAAATCAACCACACCCGAGCCGGAGGCCCTTCGGGCGGCGTAAAATCAGCAAGGGCGTTTATAGGGGAAAATGACGCCGCGTCGGGCGTGGCACCGCGCAATTGCTCGAAATCGCTGAGTGCGCGCGCGCGATCTGACACCAGGACGACGGAGGATTGCGCGCGTTCATCGATACGGCTGCGCGACCTCTGAAGCCACTCTAGCGCCTGAGACCAACGCGTGCCGCCTAGCGATTTGCCCTGCATTGATGATGCGGCATCTAAGATGATGAGCAATTTCGGCTTCACGCGCCGGGATTCCATCAAGGCAACTCCAGGTCGAAAGACGGCTAAAGCCAGCGCTCCCGCCGCCAACGCGCGCAGCACGCGCAATTCGCGCCGCGCTGGGCTGCGCGCGCGATGCACTACAAACGCGACCGCGATCAAAACCACTGCAACCGCCCCCACCGGGCTCGCGTCACCCGCCTCAATGCCGAAGGTCATGGCCCAACCGCTCCGCGCAATTTTTCCAGGATCGCGGACTGATGGACGGCGTCGGCCTTGTAGGAACCCGTCATCGCATACATCAAGATATTGAGCGTCAAACGCTGCGCTTTCACGCGCTGCGGCTCTCCGCCAGGCACGCAAGATTTTAACGGACGGCCGAACGCGTCCTTCGCCCACGCGCCCAAGACATCGTCGCGTGAATAGAGCACGGCGACTCGCCCGCCCCACTGCACTCCCTCAACAGCGCCGCTGACGGCGACTCGGCCCGCCGGTCCGCGCAGCAGGAAAAACGTCCGATAGAGGACGTGATCGGAGGGAAGGGGACGTAGTTCGGCTTGGGGACTCAGCTCAGCCAAAGTTTTGCGCACCCAGCGATCGAACGAGCCCGGCGGCCCGCCGGTCGAATCCTCGATCCAAAGGAATCCGCCGCCCGCGAGGTACTGCCGAAATCGACGCAGTTCCGCATCGCCCAGCGCGGATGGGGCTTCTCGGCCCGCGAGATACACGAAGGGGGAGGAAAAAAGTGCTACGTCGTCGACAGTCAAGAGTCGCCGATCGGAAGCGACGCGAGCGCTCGTCGTTTGGCTCAACAGCTCGAGTACGCGCGCGGGTGCCTCCGGATACGGGTCCCAACCCGCGCCCAGTTGGAGTTGGTTCCAAACGAAGCGATCTCCTTGCTGGGACCAAGCGGCGGTGCCCGTGATGAACAGCGCGCAACAAACGGCGGCGACGAGCGCGGGAACCGCGGGCAAAGATAAAAACATCTCGGCCAGCAGCGCCGCCGCGGCCAGCGCCAAAAACCAACCGCGCAGGTCTTGGCCGAAGACTTTTGAATCGAAGACGTCCTCGATATCCTCGGTCGTGACCTTCGTCCACGGCGGCGATGCGGCGGGCGTCAAATCGCTTTCTCCACGAGAAGGATCCACGTTGACCGCGTAGGTCGCGCGACCTCCATTGGCCCACGCGAATTGATACAGGCCCGGAACCTCGGTGGATGAAAATTTGGCGCGGCGTTCGCGCACCGCTATAGTAACGCTCCGGCCGTCCGGCGCGCGCACCGTGACTCGGTCCGGGGCTGCCTGGTCTAGCCCCCACTTCATCATCAAGGTCTCACCTATATGAGCCGAATGCGACGCATCCTCGGAAGATTTGGCTTGAGCCAGCGACAAGCACGCCGCGGCCCAGGGGATGAACGCCGGCTTAAGCCCCAGGTTGGTCCAATCCGCATCCAATGGCACCGCCCAAACCACCGCGCGTCCG
Source organism: Elusimicrobiota bacterium (assembly GCA_031423795.1). GTDB lineage: Bacteria > Elusimicrobiota > Elusimicrobia > UBA1565 > UBA9628 > GWA2-66-18. The sequence goes on from JANPGH010000047.1 coordinate 5,486, forward strand.
CGACCGACGGCGCCGGTCACCAATAAAGGTGCACCTCCGGAATCGGCCAGCCACGTCGCCGCCCGGACGGACGGCTCCAGCCGATACTTGCGGCCAAATGAGATGCGTCCCAGCGCCAATTCGTCCCAGTCCTGAGTCTCCGCCGCCGATGTGACGACGCGCAAGCCCCGCGGAGATCCCAGTTCTTCGACCTGGCCGAAACGGGCCGGAAGCCACGACGATAGGCGGTCCAACGAATCAAGATCGGAATGGATGCCAGGAATAATCCACACGCCGGCGCCCGCTGCTGCAAACCTCTCGAGTGCTGAGCTCAGCGCGGGGGGCAGCCGTCCCGCGTCCGGCAATAGTATCGTCCCGTAATGGGCAAAATCGGCCTCCTGCCAACGGGCCACCGCCAGAAAATCGGCCTCGCGCCCAGCCAACGACCGGTCGCCACCGCCGAACAGCTGGCGTAGGTACCATCCTGCCCGCCCCGCCCGGTCGAAGGTGGCATCGGCATACAGAACGAGCACCCGCGCAGCAGCTGGGTGGCGCATTGAAAAGAATGAAACGTCATCTTCGGGTAAGGCATCTTCGCGCAGTGCGACGTGGCCGTTCCAGAACGGGTCGCGCGGGTTGGCCGCTGGCGGTAAGGCGATCTTTTGACGCGCCTCCTGGCGAGAAGAAATGCGCATCTCCGTCGACGCTCCCCGCGACTCCTCGACCCATAAATCCGCAGTCGTACGAATGTCCGCTCCTGCCGCCATGGCTCGGATCTCGAGGCTCGGCTCTCGCGCCGATGATCCCGGCGCCGCCGCGATGCTCGTTATCCAGCCATTGGTGAGCGGCTTGAACTCCAGCCCCAACAAAGTGGAATCTTCAGCCGAACGCGGCACCGGCCCGGTCAACATATGCGCGGCGCCGTCTCCGAGCACGACGACAACCCGGGGACTTCCTCGTGGCGAGCTCTCCAGAAGATCGCGCGCAGCGCTGAGCGCGCCGGCCGCATTTGTTCTCCCGTGTCCGACGATCGCAGAAGACAATGCCCGCAAACCCGCTTCTTGATTCTCCCACGACAGAGCTTTCTCTAAGCCCTCGGCGAAAACGCCGACCGCAGCGCGATCCCCGGTCTTAAGCCTCTTGAGCAGTCGTCGTCCAGCATCACGGGCAGCGTCAAAACGCGTTCGACCGCCATCACGCGCGCGCATCGAATATGAAGCGTCAAGCAACAGGACCATGTCGACGCCCTCGCCCGCAGCGGCGGCGCTCGAGCCGCGCGCGCTCGGACCTGCCGCCGCCAAAATCAGGCTCAAGATCAGCAGCGTTCGCGCCGCCAAAAGCAGCACGTCCCTCAGTCGCCGGCGTGGACGCGATCGCGACTCGATTGCGGCAAGCAGGGTCAAATCCGAGTAACGAACGCGGCGTGTGCTGCGGCGCGAAAGCCAATGCATAGCCAGTGGCACGACTGCCGCGGGAAGCGCCCAAAGTGCTCCAAGGGCGGAAAAATTCATGGCGACAAAAGGCGGGATACCGCCTTCGTCCAAGGCGCATCCGTGGTCAACGATGCGTAGGGAGTCGATGCTTTTCTCAACGTCGTGCGATAGACGTCCTCTTGGCGTTGAAACGCCGCGCGGTACTGTGTCGCCAGCTCGGACGCGTCAACTCGCACCGTCCCGCCTTCAAGCCCGTCGAATTGCAGTGGACCTTCAAAAGGAAAATCACGCTCGACAGGATCCAAGATCCTTAACACCATTAACTCGCGGCGGCCGCGGGTCAGGCGGCTCAATGCGCGAAGAATCTTCGTCGAGTCCCCGAGCAAGTCCGAGAGAACCGCGATCGCGGCTCGGCGCGGCAAACTTTCTACTGCTTTTTCCAGCCCGCCGGCAAGACCGTCGTCCGGCGCGGCCGTAGGGGTCGCCGATGTTAACGCTTCGTCGAGCGCGGTTAGCTGTGCTGCTCCGGCGCGAGGCGGTGCTAGAATTTTAGCCTTCCCGCCGACGGACATAAGTCCGGCCTCGTCGCCCTGAGCCACCGCGATCCAGGCCAGCCCAGCGGCGATGCGCCGCGCGGCATCGATTTTAGGAGGGCGACCTCCGCCGGCGAAACTCATCGAGGCGGTGACGTCGAGCAGGATCATGAGCGAGATGCGGTCTTCGGAACGATACTCCCTGACGTAGTAGCGGTCCAAGCGTGCATAGGCTTTCCAATCGATTGCGCGCGCCTCGTCGCCGAAAGCGTACGGACGGTGTTGAGCGAAATCGCGGGTGAAGCCTCGCGCGAGCGTGCGATGTCGGCCGGGTGCCGACGGCGGCGCCGGACGCCGGGGGGAAAAACCCAGGCCGCTCAGCCGGGCCTGATCGGTCGGATCAAGCCAGCGCACTGAGCAAACGCGAGACGATTTCGTCGGCGCCGACGCCTTCAGCCTCGGCCTGATAGTTGAGGACCAAGCGGTGACGAAGGACGGGCTTGGCCACGCGGAGCACGTCTTCTGTTGATACGGCCAGTCGTCCCTCGAGCAACGCCCGGGCTTTGGCTGCGACAATCAAGGCTTGACTCGCGCGTGGGCCGGCCCCCCAAGAAATCCACGGGCGTACGCTCTCCGGCGACAAAGCATCCTTAGGGCGGGTGGCCCGCGCCAATTTGACGGCGAAATCAACGACGGAGTCAGGAACGGGGACCCGGCGCACGAGATCCTGCAATGCGATGACTTCGTCGGCACCGAGAACGGACTCGAGCTTCGGTACGCGTCCGCTGGTGGTCTCCAAGACAATCCGGCGTTCCTCCTCGAAGCTCGGGTAATCCATGGTGATCTGGAGGAAGAAACGATCCAGCTGCGCCTCAGGAAGGGGATATGTGCCCTCTTGCTCAATCGGATTCTGGGTGGCCATCACGAAAAACGGCCGCGGCAGCGAATAGGTTTGCGCTCCGGCGGTGACTTGCCCTTCCTGCATCGCCTGCAGAAGTGCGGCCTGCGTCTTCGGCGGAGTGCGGTTGATTTCATCGGCTAAAACGAGATTGGCGAAAAGCGGTCCGGACACGAACCGGAAAGACCGCGCCCGCGTGACGGGGTCCTCCTGCAAAATTTCCGTGCCGGTGACGTCCGAGGGCATCAGATCCGGGGTAAATTGGATGCGTGAACTCTGCAAATCCAGGATCTGAGCCAAACTGGTTACCAGCAAAGTCTTGGCCAATCCCGGAACTCCTTGAAGCAGGCAATGGCCGCGCGAAAAAAGCGCAATGAGAACCTCTTCGACAACGGCGTCTTGTCCGACGATTACCGCGCTAAGCTGCCGTCGGATTGAGGAACGGGCTTGCGTCAGGCGCTCGGCCATCGCAAGGTCTTCTTTTTGTTGCGAGATCATCTGGGAAGATTAGCGTTTTTACCCTGATGTCTCCAAGCCGCAAAAGCAAGAATAATAAGTCCCGCGATGCCGACTGCCCATAAGGCCAGCGGCGAGGCAACTGCGTCCGGCGCCTCGATGCCAGGAGTCGCTTCGACTAGCTTTGCCACCGCGTTGGGCCCCAACTTGAGCGCGGCGAAAGTCCCGACCAGCAATTCGTCCGCCAGTGGTCCCTGGGCAAACGCCTCGTATTCCCAATAGGACCACGGAAGTAACGCTGCCGCGTATCGCCCTCGCGGTGATTGCGCAGGCTGTGCCCATGCGTAAACGCCGACTGGACCGGCCGCGGTCGCCACGCGCCGGGCCGCCGAGACTCCGTCCAGTGGAACGGCGATAGCACTCGCAACAGTCGCGCGCACGTTGGCGCTGCGGTTTTTAGGCGACGCTGAATCATCACGTGACTTGAGTATCAACAATTCCGAATCTGATCCGGAAATGGCCAACACGTAGCCTTGGGCCTTCTCTTGCGGCCTGAGCTCTCGCGAACGCAAACCTCCTCCCAACGCCAGGGACATCTGCCCGTCGGCGCTCACCACAACGCCGCCCTCACGAATGGGCATCTCCCGTCCGTTTAACCGCAGTCCGCCGAAGAAATAGGGCATTAAGGAGTCCGACGAGTTGCTGCTTAAAGTCGCAAAATATGGAAATCCGCCGGCGGAGACGGCGGCGATAACGAGCATCGGCGCCTTTGCGGCCGTGGCGCGGATGAATCGGACGTTCACTCCGTTTGGATATTTCCGCGTCTCGATGCGCCCGTATGTGCGATAGGCAATTCGGGATCCTGATTTCAATTTGTCGAGAGCTTGCAGTAAAAACGCTGATGTGCGCGCATCACCGTCGATGTCTTCCTTTGGCATGCGCGCGATCATAAAGGAACTTCCCGCCGGACCGCGCAACGAAATCAAAATTTCACGCGAGAGCTGTCGACCTTTCGCCTCATGCCAACCCACCGGGGGGGAAACGTCCAATGACGCCTCGATCGCGCCCGCCGAACCGAGACCTGTCGTTAAGACACACGCCCAAAAAATGGATATTCGCGCAAACATGTTTCTCCGTGGCAGTGTACCAGCCTCCGCCAACGAGTGCAAGCTTCCTCGCGAGGAATTGTATAATTGCGGCCATGACATATACTGGGATAAAAGACATTCTGTTGGCCGGCGGCCCCATCCTTGCTGGAATGATCGTGCTGTCGATCTACTGCATCGCGCTGATTTGGGAACGCGGGAAATTCTTGAATCGCGAGACGCGCGGTTATCAAGATCTGCTCGCGCGAGTGCGCGCGGCCGCAAGCGGCGGGAAACTGCAAGAGCTTGCCGGGTTGGCCAAGCAACATAAAGGTTTAGCCTCCGGTGTGGTGATGGCCACGATCACGGGACCGACCCACCGCGAGGAGCGCCAGCGCGCGGCACAACGCGCGATCGGCCGTGCCGTCTCGGACCTAGAACGCGGCATGGCCACCTTGGGCACCATCGCCTCGGTGGCGCCCTTCATCGGACTTTTCGGAACCGTTGTCGGCGTGATGCGCGCATTTCACGATCTGGCCTCGGCCGCCGGGGCGGGCCCCGGACTTGTCGCGGTGGGAATTTCGGAGGCGCTGATCACGACAGCAGCCGGACTTCTCGTCGCCATACCGGCTGTCGCTGCATTCAACCACTTCAACCAAAAAATCGCGCGCTTTTCCGATGAGCTCAGTTGGACGGTCGAAGAAGTTCTCGACGTGCTGACCGAACGGGCGCATTCCTAGGATATTTCTATCAAAGTCGACACTGGAGGGCGCGCGCGCCGCAAATTGATCGCGGAGATGAATTTGGTCCCGCTGATCGACGTCTCTCTTATTTTGGTGATCATCTTCATGGTGTTGACTCCGATCTTGGTCCAACACCAGCTGACAGTCAAGCTGCCTCATGCCGCTTCCGGTGAAAGCGCTGCGACGGATACGGCGGTGACGGTGCAAATCAATAAATCCGGCGTGGTGACAGTCGAAGGGTCCGCCATACGTTGGGAGAAACTGGAACGCGAGCTCACCCTTCGCCTTCCGAAATCGGCGGGGAAAACCTTGCTCGTACAGGCCGACCGCACGGTTCCTGTTGAAAAAGTCGTGATAGTCTTAGACATCGCCAAGCGTCTGGGAGTGGGGAAACTGGGCGTCGGAGTGACCCCGGAGGATAAGTGACGCCCGCGCTCAAGCCCTACCTGGCTGGTTCCACGGGTGTGCATTTGGTGGCGGGCGCCGCGTTTTTATTCTTCGCGTCCCGCCAAGTCGTTCGAGATAATCCTGTGTACATGATCGACTTCGTCGGGGGATCTGCCGCCACGATTCAAAGCGCCGGCGCGGCTCCCGTGAAAACGTCTGCTCCTGCCGCTGCCCCAGCAGAAATCGCCGCTCAAGCCGACCCTGACTCCGTCAACGTCCACGGCCAGCGACGCGGACCCATCGCTCTTCCTCGGCCCAGCTTGCTACGCGGCGGAGCCAAAAATTCACAAGCTCCCCCGTCATCAGGCTCGTTGGCTGGCCCGGGCGCGCCCGTCGCCTCGGCGGCAGCTGCCTCGTCCGGTTCTAGCGCCGCGGGCGCGGGCGTGGCCACTGATTTACCGAATTTTCCGTATCCCTGGTATATCACACAGGTCCGCGAGATGTTGTGGCTGGCATGGCAAAAACGAATGCCGCCCGTCGAAGCCGAAGGTGCTGTCGCGTTTTCCATCCTGCGCAACGGCTCTATAACGGATCTTTCCGTCGAATCCAGCTCAGGTGATCGAGGCTTCGATACCGCCGCCATGGATGCGGTTCAATCCGCGGCTCCGTTCCCCGCATTGCCGTCCGACTTTGGGGAACCCTTCCTTAAAATCCACCTCACGCTCAAGTCACAGAACTCGTGGCGCTGATTCGTCCGGCTCTTATCGCCGGTTTAATATACCTCGGGTACATTGTCGCCTTTCCCGATTATGTAGGAACGGCCTACCACGTTTTTGTCCTGTCGCTGATCGCCGGGGGAGCAGTCGGCGTCTATTTCCTTAAAAAGATATTGGATTTGGGCGAAGGAACCGTGAAAATTCTCATTGAAATCGCCTTCATCGTGCTCGTCGCCATTTTCGTCGGCTACACGATGCCGCAAAAATCCAATCGCGCCCCATTGGAACAATGGGCCGCGGGACTACGACCCACCCGCTCCGACGCACGCCGCGGTTTCTCCCGAATTGGCATCGACCCCGAAGGCGCGATCGCCTCTCGCGCAGTTGATTTATTCCCAAAACGCTGAAATTTGCTACAAACACGGAAGATTCAGGAGGTTTTACCAATGAAGAAAATCGCGCTGTCCGGTCTCGCCGTCGCGCTGTTGATCCCCGCCTTGACGCTTGCCCATGCCGAAAAGGAAATGGATCGTCCCGGCTCGATGATGGGAGGAAGACCCGAGATCGCCGAAAAACTCGGCCTGACCGACGCCCAAAAAGCTAAATTTAAGGATACTATGAAAGCGCATCGCGAAGCGATGCGCCCCCTGATGATGAAGATGCATGAAACGATGAAGACTCTTCGCGAGCAGGCTGACAAGAAAGCTCCCGACGCCGACATAAAGGCAACATTGGCCGCATTAAAGGACCAGCGCAAGCAAATGGCCAGCGCACAAGAGAAATACCATGAATCTCTGGCTGAATTCCTGACGCCCACTCAACAGGCGGCGTTCATTCTGGGCGCGGAGCGCGGCGGACGCGGGGGAATGGAAGGAGGCCGCGGCCGGTGGGGCAAACGCGGCGGATCCGACCGCGAGTCTCCCCGCGAATCGCACGGCGACGACGATTAGCCTACCTGGCGCGCGGCTGACGTAGGTTGGCAATGACTTACGGAATACCAACACTCATCGGTCTGGCTCTCATCATGGCTCTAGTCTTCGCACTCCCTCTCTCCGTGCGTTGGGTGGAGGAGGAGCTCGAAGCCTTCCTTTTTACGATGGGTTGTTTGGCGTTGAGTCTCACGCAGCTTTGGACTCGCCACTTAATCATCGAAGCTTTGCTCGTGCCCCTCAAGATATCCTGCGCCGTATTCATCTTCGGGATTGTCTTTCGACAGTTGCGTGGCGTTATCACCGCGAGCGTGTTGCGTCTTGCGCAGAGGATCGGCTTGCCATTATTCTTTTTCGGGCTAGTGGTCGTTCTGGGATTGGCATCCAGCATCATCACCGCAATCATCGCCGCCGTTGTATTCTGCGAAGTCATCTCAGCGTTGTCGCTCGATCGGAAATCGGAATGTTCGATCACGATCCTGTCCTGTTATTCTATCGGTCTCGGCGCAGCGTTGACACCGCTCGGAGAGCCGCTTGCAACGATCGCCACGGCTCGACTGGCTGGTCCGCCGCATCATGCTGGTTTCTTTTTCCTGGCAAAGCTCTTATGGCCGTGGCTGCTTCCCGGCATATTGGTTCTTGGCGCGATGGCGGCGCGGCAAGGCCGCAAGGTCGCTTGGGGATCGAATGGGCTTGGGCAAGATACTCCTGAGGACGGACGCGCGCTTTGCCTACGCACCTTCAGGGTTTATATTTTTGTCGCAGCCCTCGTCTTGCTCGGACAGGGCCTGTCCCCATTAGTCGAACGGTGGATCGTCGGCATGCCCGTAAGTGCACTCTACTGGGCGAACATCTCCTCCGCGGCTCTGGATAACGCCAGCATGGCCGCCGCCGAACTATCGCCGCGAATGGACATCTATCGGATCCGGGCTGTCCTGATGGCTCTTCTCATTTCAGGGGGCATGCTCATTCCCGGCAACATCCCGAACATCATCACCGCGAAGAAACTCGGCATCAAAAGCCGCGATTGGGCGCGCAGCGCCATCCCTCTCGGGCTCGCCCTAATGACGGCTTACTTCCTGGCGTTATTCATCCTGAGCCTGTGATAAAACTCGACACAGCACGCGAAGTTCCACGCAGCGTCTGGGTCCTCGGCTTCGTCAGCATGTTGATGGACATTTCATCCGAGATGGTCCATAGCCTGCTGCCGGTGTTCATGGTCTCGACACTCGGCGCGAGCGCCCTTGCCATTGGCCTAGTCGAGGGAGTGGCTGAGGCCACGGCGCTTGTCGCCAAAGTGTTTTCGGGGACCCTGAGCGATTTCGTCGGCCGGCGCAAGGAACTCACCCTATTCGGCTACGGGCTGGGTGCCGCGTCGAAGCCCCTGTTTGCGCTGGCAACGAGCGTGCAGGGCGTCTTGGGTGCCCGCTTCCTTGACCGCATCGGCAAAGGCGTGCGTGGAGCTCCGCGCGACGCCTTGGTCGCTGACCTGACTCCCGCGCCGCTCCTAGGAGCGGCCTACGGCCTGCGCCAATCCCTCGACACGGTCGGCGCGTTTCTGGGGCCGCTGCTCGCCATCGTCTTGATGCTGGCGTGGGCCGGAGACTTTCGCAAGATTTTCTGGTTCGCGGCCCTGCCCGGTCTTCTCGCCGTTGCCCTGCTGGCGTTTGGAGTCCACGAGCCGAAATCGGCAACATCCGCTCCTCCGCGCGCGCCCATCCATTGGCGGATGGTCAAGCAGTTAGACTCCGCCTATTGGCAGATTGTAACTATGGGCGCAATCTTCACCCTGGCGCGGTTCAGTGAGGCGTTCCTGGTCCTGCGCGCAAGGCAGAAGGGGCTTCCCGACTCGCTGGCTCCGATGGTGCTGGTCACGATGAACGTGATTTACGCGCTCTCTGCATACCCCGCAGGGCTACTTGCTGACCGATTTGACCGCCGCCTATTGATGGCCGCAGGCCTCATCCTCTTGACCGCCTCAGACCTGACGCTGGCTATGGCTCCGGGCCTGGCCGCCGTCGCCGTCGGCGTAGGTTTGTGGGGACTACACATGGGCCTGACGCAAGGAGTTTTCGCGGCAATGATTGCCGCTGCGACTCCCGCCCATCTGCGGGGCTCGGGCTTCGGCTTCTTCAACCTCGCCGGAGGCATCGCCATGCTGTCGGCGAGCGCGCTGGCAGGGTTCTTGTGGGACAAAGTCGGACCCGCCGCTACTTTTTATGCGGGGGCGGGCTTTGCGGTCGCCGCCCTGGGCTTCATCGTACTCGCCTGGGGAAAATCCAAGCCCCTTTCCAAAGCCCCCAAAGTCTGACGCTAAAGCAAAAGTGTCGATTGCGGTCGCCTGGGAAAAAGGTTAAAATTCCGCAAGTCTTATCCGATTACTGGAGAGGTGGGTGAGCGGCTGAAACCGACGGTTTGCTAAACCGTTGTACGGCGTCAAGCTGTACCGAGGGTTCGAATCCCTCCCTCTCCGCCGATTTTTCTTAACCGGGCGATTGGAAGAAGCGCCGCAGGTCATCCAGGCTTTCGAGACGCTTGCACGGCGGTAACGCCTCTAAAAAGAAGTGACCGTAGCCGCGCTTGAGCAGGCGCGAGTCCAAACAGACGACCGCGCCGCGATCGGAGCCAGTGCGAATCAGGCGGCCGAATCCTTGGCGGAATTTCATCACGGCTTTCGGCAGAGACCAATCCCGAAAGTAATCTCGGCCATTGTCTTCGAACCATTGGCGCCGCGCCTCTTCATAGGGGGAACTCACGTTGGAAAACGGAAGCTTGGTCAAAACCACGCAAGACAATGCCGGTCCCGGCACGTCTACTCCTTGCCAAAACGTGTCTACGCCGAGCAAAACGGCGTCCCCCGCGGCGGAAAATTGCTCCAAAAGCTCTTCATGGCCGGTCGTGCCTTGCGCCCATATCGGGCGCTCCCTGATCTGTTCGCGTAAAATCGCGTGAACTTTTTTAAGCAGCTTCCAGCTGGAAAACAAGAGGAAGACGCCGCCCGGTACCACGGAAATGATGTCGGCGCAGGCCTGTGCGACGGCCTCGGCGTGGGCATCTTCTTGCTTGGGCTCTGGGAGATCGGGCACGCACCATAATGCGGCTTGGGAACGGTAATCATAGGGTGAGTCCAACGCCAATTCCCGCGCATCGGGCAGGCCGATTCGATTTTTAAAACCCGCCAGGCCGTCGCCGGCGGCGAGTGTGGCTGACGTCAGTATCGTGGGAACGCCGCGCGCAAACAAGCCCTCGGCCAAGCGTTGGCCGACGTCAAGCGGAGCGGCCCGAAGCTCCGGACCGGTTCGCGGCCAGGACGCCCAACGCGCCACACCCGGCGCTGGCTTCAAAATTTCCGCCAAGTCGCGCGTGAGCATGGTTGCGCGCGCGTGCAGGGATCTTAAGTCCGTTTCCCAAGAGCGGCCTTCTTGTTCGGCGATAGCCAGCGCCAACTCTCCCTCGAGGGTTTTGAACTCCTGGGGGCCAACGACGAAGTCCGTGTTTAAGAGCCGGCCGGAGACTTCCTCCTCATGCGCGTGCAATCCGTGCGCGGCAGCGATCGTGCGCAGAAATTTCGCCCCGGCGGCCTGCGCGAGCTCGGCCGCGGCGGAAAGCGTCTCAGCGCCGGCGAGCTTGCCCGTGAGTCGCGATTCGTCGCACAGTGCCACCACACGCCCCATCGAGACCTCGCAGCCGAAGCGCGAGACCGCGGCCTCTTCGAGGTTGTGGGCTTCGTCCAAAATGACGGCATCGTAGGGGGGAAGACGGGCGCCCGACAAAAGCAGCGCATGATTGACCACGACGATCGAGGCCTTTTCCGCTCGCTCCCGGTCGCGGCGCCATAAACACCGATCCCAATATGGTCCCGCCGGACCCAGGCAGATGTCGGTATCGCGCGCGATGCGCTCCCACAAATTTTGCGGGACATTTATTGGAAGCGCCGAACGGTGCCCCGACTGCGCGGTCACCGACCATTCCTCGACCGCGCGCAAAGCTTTTTCGGCCTCCTCGGACATCGGCTTGCCGTGGACCTTTAATCGGGAGAGCTTCTGGACGCAAACATAATTTTCGGACCCCATCAGCATCGCGTACTTCAGCGGCAGCCCCAACTGTTCGAAGACTCGAGCCACGATCGGCAAGTCCCCGTTAATCAACTGCTCTTGGA
>JANPGH010000048.1:0-3739 GCA_031423795.1 Elusimicrobiota bacterium
CCAGTGTGTAGGTGAAACGCGGTGTCAGTTCAACTCTGAAAGGAAATGACCCGAAAGGGACACCCTGATTTTATAGAAGGGAACGAAGAAGACGTGAAGGGTCCACAGATGTCGCAGATTAGCACAGATGGGGAAGGGGATAAGAAGTGGGGTAGGTGTTTTTATCCTTAATACGCAGCGGTCATGGAAATTTCTGGATGACTTGGGTTCCCGGTCTTCGATCTGTGAAATTCTGTGAAATCTGTGGATGAACTGGCCCCTGTTTTATATCTGTGTAAATCTGTGACATCTGTGACATCTGTGACATCTGTGGACGACTCTTCCGCAGTTCATCCCGAAAAATCTCAGGGTCTGGATTTCACTCCCCTTGTAGGCGACGACGTAAGAAGGCGTTCCCCGCTTTCAGGGTCTTTGGATTTGATTCCCCTGTAGGCGGCGACGTCAGGAGACGTGTCCCCGTCTTTCTATGCGTTCTGTGCGTTCTTTGCGGCAAAATCTCAGGGTTCGATCCGTCACCGCCCTTCGTGTCCTTCGTTACCTTATGCGGAACTCCGCATAAGGTAACTTATGCGGACATGAGGATTATGCGGACATGGGCTCAAAAACGGTCGATTCGTTAGGGATTTTAAGTGGGCATGTCCGCATAATAATTCCCATGCGAAGGGAGGTTTTTCATCCTGGTGGAGATGAAAACCATTGTTTCCTCAGCAGGGCTTAACAAGCTGCTCAAGGCCTATCGTTCTCATTTGCTCAACGCGTGCGGCTTGTCCGCACGGACGTGCGATAGTCGAACATTCTATGCGCGAGAGTTTCTTCAGGCGCATTGGAGGTCGTCGCGGCCAAGGTTAAATCTTAAAACCTTGAAGGCCGAGGTCTTGCTTCATCACGTTTTGGAGCGGAGCCGGCATGACTCCCCCGCCAGACTCCAACAAATGGCTTCGAGCCTGCGGTCCTTTTGTCGTTATCTTCGTTTGACTGGCCAAAGTGGCGGCGACTTGAGTTCGGCCATCCCCCGCATTGGAGGAAACTACCGCTCCGGCCTGCCGGATTATCTGCTGCCCGAAGAGGTCAAAAGTCTGTTGGCTTCGATTGACACGCGCCGTCTGCCTGGGCTGCGTAATTACGCCATCTTGCTCTGCCTTGTGCGTTTAGGATTGCGCGCTAAGGAAGTAGCTTGTCTGAGCTTGGACGAAATTGACTGGCGGGCTGGAGTGATTCGTTTAAGTGCTGGCAAGGGAAGGCGCGAGCGCGAGTTGCCTTTGCCCAAAGATCTGGGCCAGGCCATTGCCACCTACCTGCGCCGGGGCGAAGCCAGATCGGGTTCTCGGCGTCTGTTCCGCGCGGTCCGCGGGGGCGGGGTGTTGAGCCCAGCGGCCATTTCCATGGTGAGCAGACGAGCTTTACAAGAGGCGAGGATTGGCGCGGCTCACCCAGGAGCTCATTTATTACGCCGGACAGTCGCCTCGCATCTGGTGCAACAGGGAGCGTCCCTGAAGTCCGTGGCCGATTTGTTAGGCCATAGTAGTCTGAACACGACCCGCATCTACGCCCACGTCAACCACTCGATGTTGCTGGAAGTGGCTCGCCCCTGGCCAGTGGAGGTAAAGCGATGAAGCGTTTACCTTTGGCCAAAGCCATCGAGTTTTATCTGGCACGCCGACGTCAACTCGGTTTTGCCCTGAAGGAAGACGGATGGATGCTGCGCGGTCTGGCCCGGTATGCTGCGCAAAAGCGGCATCGCGGTCCCCTGACGACGAGACTGGCTTTGGCTTGGGCTCAAGAGCCCAGCCAAGCAAGCCCACTTTGGTGGGCGAGTCGTCTGGATGCCGTGCGCCGGTTCGCCACCTTTTGGAGACCGTTTGATCCTCGCACCCAAGTGCCTCCTCCAGGGGTCTTGGGCCCCTCCTGCCGCCGTCGATCACCGCATATTTACACGGCGCAAGAGTTGAACCTTTTGATGGAAGCTGCGGGCAAACTGAAAACTCCCCGCAACGCTGCTTTTCAGACGCTCCTGGGTTTGCTCGCTTGCACAGGAATGCGGATTGGCGAAGCGTTGCGATTGCGGGACCAGGATATTGATTGGACTCGAGGCTTGCTGACCATTCACCGCTCCAAATATGGACGCTCCCGCTGCCTGCCGCTGCAGGATTCGACTTTGGCCGCTTTACAACGTTACCGTCAAAAGCGGCCACGGGGTCATCCCAAAACAGATCACGCCCGGTTTTTCCGAGGAAAAGGTGGCCGCCCCGTTTCCTATGCGACGGCCGCGCAGACTTTCTCCCGCTTGCGCCAAGCGTTGGGCTGGTCTGGCCGACCCACGCCGCGCTGGCACGATCTTCGACACACCTTCGCCGTCGGCTGCTTGCTGGAATGGTACCGTAGCGGCGATGATGTAAGCCGAAAAGTTCCTGCCCTGGCTACCTATCTGGGACACGCCGATATCGCCGACACGTATTGGTATATTTCGGCTGTACCTGAACTGCTGGCCTTGGCTCAGGGCCGCCGGTCCGAGTTCAAGGCGGGAGGCGGCCATGCCTAAAGAACCGCCGAATCGTCTGCCAGAGTTGATGCAGAAATTCTTTGTTGAGCGCCTGCAATCCCAGCAGGCCGCCAGCGTTCACACCTTAGCCAGTTATCGTGATACCTTCCGATTATGGCTGGCTTTCCTCGAGCAAAAAACCAAGCGGAGCCCCACCCAGCAGCGGCTCCAGGATTGGAGTTCCAAGCACGTTCTCCAGTTCCTAAACTCCTTGGAAAAACAGCGTCACTGCGGAGTTCGCACGCGCAACAACCGCTTAGCCGCCATTCGCGCCTTTATGCGCTACGTGGCCCAGGAAGAACCCAGCGCTCTTGCATTGAGCCAAACCGTTCTGGCCATTCCGATGAAGCGTTTTGACCGTCTTTTGGTTGGTTACCTGTCCCGAGATGAAGTCGAGGCTATCCTAAAGGCGACAGACCCGGCCACAGTCAGCGGAAGGCGTGATCATCTGCTGCTGAGCCTACTCTACAACACCGGAGCGAGGGTTTCGGAGATCTTGGCCTTGCAACGCCAGCACGTTCGACACTCTCCTTCGACCGTGATCGAGATTATGGGCAAAGGTCGAAAACAACGCTCACTCCCCCTGTGGAAATCCACCGCCGCCGAACTCCAGCGTCACCTAGCCACACAATCGGACGAAGAAAGCGCGCCAGTGTTTACGAATCGCTTTGGCCAGCGCTTGACCCGCTCCGGAGTGGAAAAGCGCTTACACCTGGCTGTCCAGCGAGCAATGCCGCAGTGCCCGTCTCTGAAAGGTCGGAGGATTTCTCCACACATCTTCCGCCACAGCACAGCCATGCACCTGCTGCAGGCTAAGGTAGACATAACCGTCATCGCCCTATTGCTTGGGCATGAGACCCCATCGACCACACATCACTACATCGCACTGGATCTCAGCATGAAGGAAAGTTGCCTCAACAAGCTGAGGCCGCCGCAATCCTCCAGAGGTAGGTTCAAACCAACCGACAGTCTTTTGGCATTCCTGGAAAGCCTCTGAGATCCCATCAATTATTATGCGGACATGCCCACTTAAAATCCCTAACGAATCGAGCGTTTTTGAGCCCATGTCCGCATAATCCTCATGTCCGCATAAGTGAGCTTCTCTGAAAACTCAGGGCCTTGGCCCGGGGTTCAGACCGGGGACATTCGTGCGGGTGGTCTGGAGATAGTGACGGATCCTCTCATTCGGCTCGGTGCCCG
>JANPGH010000049.1:0-4177 GCA_031423795.1 Elusimicrobiota bacterium
AAGATCGAGCGCAAGGAACTGGGCTTCCAGACCAAGGACAAGAACCTCGCCGACTTCTTCGCCGAGTATCTCGACTACGCCAAGACCAACAAGAGCCACTTCTCCTGGGTTCGCAATGAAATCGTGCTGCGGACCTTCAAGGGCTTCGCCAAAGTCGAACGCCTTCTCGGGATCACGCCTCAGCTGATCGAGAGCTACAAGAAATTTCGCTCGGAGGGGGGAACCAAGCCCTCGACGATAAACACCGAACTCAACACGATCAAGGCCGCGCTCAACCGTGCCGTCGCGCTCGGCTATCTCTCGCGCAATCCCTGCCGCGAGGTCAAGAAGCTTAAGGCTCCGCGCAAGCAGGTTCGCTTCCTCAGTAAAGAGGAGGCCAAGAAGCTACTTGATGCAGGCAACGGCCGCATGGGGCCGATCGTTGAGACGCTCCTTTATACAGGACTACGACGCGACGAGCTGACCCATCTGACCTGGGCAGACGTCGACCTGCAGCGGCGCATCGTCGCAGTGCAGGCCAAGGACGGCTGGCACCCGAAGGATTACGAGGTCCGCCATACCCGATGGCGCCGCGGCTCCATGACCTGCTCAAGTCGCTGCCACGCAAAGAAAATCCCTGGGTGTTCTCGACCAGCAATGACGGCCCGCATCTCGGGCACATTCTATCGCGGGATTTCCGGAAGCTCCTGAAGCAATGCGGCATCAAAGGCGCGTCGCTCCATACCTTGCGCCATACGTTCGCCAGCCATCTCGTCATGAACGGGACCGACGTTTACACGGTTCAGAAGCTCCTCGGGCATTCGAGTATCAAGACGACGGAGATCTACGCCCACCTAGCGCCAGATTTTCTGAAGGCAGCCGTTGAGAAGCTGAAATTTTAGAATGCCGAAAACGCACGGTGAGGTCCTTTTCGAATCCTATCTCGAATCTCATGGTTATGCATTCGAGTTCGAGAAGGAATTCACGGGAAAGCTCAAGCGGCCAGATTATTGCGTCGAGCGTATACCCCACAATGTGCTTTGCGAGATGAAGGACTTCGAGCAAGCGCTTCCACCCTTGGGGCAAGTTGTCTCGATCGATCCTTATCCACGCTTGCGCGAGAAGATCAACCAGGCGGCTCGCAAATTTAAGGAGTACAAGGGCGAGACCTGCTGTTTGGGACTCTACAACGATGGCAACTTCTTTGTTGACCTTGAAACGGCGGCCATCGTGCTCGGTTCAATGTATGGAGATGCTGGCCTGAGCATTTCTGTGCCGTCCGATCGGAAGAGGCCGCTCGGACCGACGAAGGAAGTATTTTTGAAGCGCGGCAAAATGATACAGCCAGGTTTAGGGCAGCCACAAAATACGACAATCAGTGCGCTTGTAACTCTGCGTCATGTCTCCATGGGCCGAATGAAACTGGAAGCCTATCTAGACAGGCATCCCGAGATTCAGCTTGAAGAGATCTCCGGCCTCACTAGCGAGAAGGTGGGTTTTGACACGAGAGAGACGCGCGTCGGCGTTATCGTTTGGGAAAACGCGGTTGCGGCGAAGCCTCTCTCTCGCGATATCTTCAACGGCGATTTCGACATCCGCTGGGGCGTCGAGGACGGCGAGCAAAAAATCGTCCACTACGGCGCTTGTCTACCGCCGAAAAGACAGCCCAAGACCTCCTTTCATTCGTCACACTAATATAAAGTTTTATGCGACAGAAATATATGGCACAGACTGCTTATTTTGATGTTGTCTCGAATTTCACAATTACCGTAATTTATACGGTGTTTGTGTAAATCGGATCGCCCCTTGCTTAAATTTTGTATTTCATGCATAATATCCGTAGAAACTACGGTATTTGTGTATGCCCGCTATACTCCATCGCCATAAAGAGTCCACTGAGCACCTCTTCGAGATCGCGGAGGGGCAGCAGGGGTATTTCACCGCGAAGCAGGCCGAGACGGCGGGTTTCGATAAGAAGAACCACCACTACCACGTACACTCAGGCAGCTGGATTCGGGCGTGCCGCGGAGTCTATCGCCTTTCGAAGTTTCCCATCGCCGAGCATCCCGACCTGATCACTTGGTCGCTTTGGTCCCGGGACCGCTCGGATCGTCCGCAGGGAGTCTACTCTCACGAAACCGCGCTGAGCGTTTACAACCTGTCGGATCTCATGCCGGCCAAACTTCACATGACCGTGCCGCCGGATTTCCGCAGGAACGCCGCGATTCCGGGAGTCCTTGTCCTTCATCGAGGCAGCCTTCACGATCAGGACATCGAAGCCATGCAGGGGTTTCGCGTCACGCGGCCGCTGACAACGATCGCCGATCTCATCGCGGCGGGATACCTCTCTTCCGATCATCTGCAACAGGCGGTACGCCAAGCGGCTCAGCGAGGACTGATCAGCCGGTCAAAGGTTGCGGCCGCGACTCAAATACCGGACGACGTGAAGAAGAAGATCTACGATCTCATGAAGGGGAACTGATGGAGAAGAAAGCTAAGTACGCGACCGCGACGGCGTTCCGTCGCGCCTTGGAAGACAGGCTCCGGCTGATCTCTGAAACGGAAAAGCTCCCGATCGAGCGTCTCCGGCGCGAGGTCGCGTTCGATAGATTCCTGGCCAGATTGTTCGCGGATGAGAGCGCTCCCTGGGTCCTCAAGGGAGGCTACGCTTTGGAGCTTCGCATCAAGGAAGCCCGCGTGACCAAAGACATCGACATGGCGCTGCGCGAGGTCTTGGGCAAGGACAAGCCCCTGAATGACGCGATACTCGAAGCTCTCGAGAAAGCCGCGGCGGCAGACTTGGCGGACTTCTTCGTTTTCCAGATCGGCCCGCTCATGAAGGATTTGGACGCGGCTCCCTACGGCGGTGCGCGGTTCCCCGTTGAAGCGCGCATGGATGCCCGCACCTTCGTGGAGTTCCATATCGACATCGGCGCCGGCGACGTCGTCATGACTCCGCTCGATAAGACGGAGGGACGCGACTGGCTGAAGTTCGCGGGGATACCCGCCGGGAAGTTTCCGACGATATCGAAGGAGCAGCACTTCGCGGAGAAGGTTCACGCATACACTCTTCCCCGGCCCTCGGCCAATTCCCGAGTCAGGGACATGGTGGATATGGTCCTGCTCATCACGTCGAGTCCGAAGCTGGACCTGCCGCTGGTCAAGAAATCCATCGACGCGACCTTCAAGCGGAGAAAGACACACGCGATGCCTGATGTCCTTCAGGCGCCGCCGGCCGAATGGAAGCAGCCCTACGCCAACCTCGCGCGTCAGTGCGGCCTTTCCGAGGACTTGGACGAAGCGTTCCGCTTGGTGACCGACTACCTTCGGTCCGTCTGACATAGCCGTTCGTAATAGTGTGGGGTACCTACGGTGATCTTGCGCGGCGATATCCCAAGATATCGCTCGAAGCTGAGCGGGAACTCATCGCGCGGGCCAAGCGGGGCTCGAGAAAATGCCGAGACGAAATCGTCCTGCGGCATATTGGCTTCATCATCTTCAGGCTGCAGAGAAAACTCCTCCCGCCGTACTTGGGAAGGCATGGGCCGGAGATGCTGGCGGCCGCGCTCCCGACTCTGTACGAAAAAGTGAAGAGCTACGATCTCGACTACCGGGATCAAGAGGGCCGTCCTAAGCCGGTGAAGTTCTCGTCGTATGTTTGGAAGCACGTGGATGGATTCATCATCAAGTCGATAAAAAAAGAGCTTGAGATAGAACGCATGTCGGCGGCTTCGTATTGCGTAGGGGACGACGAGGACTCTTGGGTGGAGAAGGTCCTGGGGTAGCTGAAAGATACCTCAACTGATGTCCACCCCCAGGCGCCGGGAGATCCTGCCCGCGGTCTCTCTCTTCTTGACCCAGGCGGCGACGCTGGCCTGGTCGAAGCGGATCAGCGCCCCGAGCTTGATCGACGGGATGTAGCGCTCGTGGACCCAATGGTAGACGGTCCTGGGCTTCACTTGAAGCCGGCCGGCCACCTCGTCCACCGTCAGAAGCCGACTCAGCCGGGACTCGTTCGGCTCCAAGCTCGCCGTAGCCGCCCCGCTGTCCGCCACTGCGTTCACGTAGGTTCTTTTCATGGTACACCTCCGAACGCCCGGAGGGCCGAGGAGTCCCGAGGCACGGCTTGGATCGAGGATTTAAATGGCGGGACCCCCGGCAAAAAATCTGTTCAGCGGAGCGGGCAAGGCCCCGAAGC